>CANJRV010000018.1 GCA_947476825.1 Bacteroidota bacterium
ACATTATCCAGTGTATTAGTATTTATTTTTGCATCAAGTTGGTTATATTTTTTTATTGCCTTTGCAATAGTTGGTGCCATTACCTATTTACTGATTTACACTATCTTAGAACAATTTATTTATCGAAAAATAAAATTGATTTATAAGTTTATTTCCAATAAAAAAGCAACGAAAAGGGAAGAGTTTTATACCAAGGAATTATTGCCACCTAAAACAATTGAAGAAGTAAGTGAAGATGTGGAACAATGGGCTAAAGAACGCTCTACAGAAATTGAACAATTACGAAAGAATGAATTATTTCGGAGAGAATTTTTGATGAACCTTTCTCACGAATTAAAGACTCCCATTTTTTCTGCGCAAGGATATATTCATACCTTATTGGATGGTGCAATTCATGATGAAAATGTCAATCACAAGTTTTTAGAAAATGCAGCAAGAAGCATTGATAGACTTGCGGATTTGGTGGATGATTTGGATATCATCTCTAACCTGGAATCCAATAATATTCCCATTATAAAACAACCTTTTATTATTCAAGATTTACTGAAAGAAGTATATCTGGAATTAGCGCAAAAAGCAGAGAAAAAACGAATTAATTTGATTATTAAAAAAGGGTGTGAAAAGCCATTAGAGGTCTTTGCAGACAAACAAAAAATTAAACAAGTGCTCGTGAATCTTGTAGACAATTCAATCAAGTACGGCAAAGAATCTGGTGAAACAAATGCTGGTATTTATGAAGTAGATAAAGCAACTATTTTAATTGAAATTTCGGATGATGGCATTGGCATGTTGAAAAACCAAGTACCTCGCGTTTTTGAAAGATTTTATAGAACAGATTCTGCAAGATCCAGAAAAGTAGGAGGAACAGGATTAGGTTTGGCAATTGTAAAACATATCATAGAAGCGCATGGACAAACGGTTAATTGCCGCAGCAGTATCGATGTTGGATCTACTTTTGGATTTACTTTGGATAGAAGGGAAAAATAAAAAAGTTAGAAGCTACTCTTCGTCGTACGTAAGCTTTTTAACGCTGGATTTATTTCAAATGCTTGATTAAAAAATTGCTCTGCTTTTTCTGTATTGCCGGCTTTGAAGTAAGTCATTCCTTTGGTATAAATTACATCTGCATCATTTGGATTCATTTCCAATAATTCATCTAGTACTTCTCTACTTTTGACATAGTCTCCTTTTTTCATATAGGTTTCTGCAATGGACAAATTGATGTCTTTATCATAAGGTGCAAATTCTTTTGCTTTGTTATAATAGGTTAATGCCAAGTCGTAATTTTTCATTTCTACTTGTATCAAAGCCCAAGTATCATAAAAGAATTTTGACGGTGTATAACCTTTACTTTCTGCATCTTGAAATAATACGTTAGCCAGTTTAAAATTGTTCGCATCATAACACATTTCTCCGGCTTCAACCATTATAGAAGTGTTATTTGGTTCTAATTCTATACATCGATCATAGTATTGCATGGCATCTGCAAATTTGCCAAGTTGAGCATAGCAATAAGCTAACTTATGTGGGATTTCTTTATCCATTGGGAATACTCTTTCTGCTAATAAAAATTGCGTAATGGCTTTAGGATAGTATTGGACGTCAAAAAATGTTTTGGCTAATATTTTGTTCGTTTGGCCATCTGTTGGATTTAGCTTCAATACTTTATTGGCGTACAATACGCCCTTCATTTTTTGCTGACTCATACTGTACATTTCTGCCAAACGAGTAAGGTAAATAATATTTTCCGTATCCGTTTTTACTATGGCTTCATACAATGGAATAGCCTCATAGAAAGCGTTTCTGAGGTATTGTAATTCAGCCATTTCTTTCTTGTATTGGTCATTTTGTGGGTCTGCTGCCAGTGCTTTGGCTAATGAACGTGAAGCTTCAGTATAATTTTCAATTGCTTTATACTTCATGGCAGATGCAAAATATTCTGCTGAAGTTGGTGGAATCACTTCCGTAGAGCCAGATGTTTGCGCCTGAATTTGTAAACAAAAAAGAAGACAATACAGTGTAAGGGATAGAGCGATTTTCATGTTAAAATTTCCTTTAATTATTTTCAGAACAAACTAATCATTCATGAAAATATAGATGGTATATAATTTTGTGAAGTGCAATTTGCAGACACTAAATTAAACAGTATATTTTTAAATCGCGGATATTTTTTGTAGAAGATATTAATTTTCTAAAGCTTTCACACTTCGGAAAAGTCTACTCCATCGGATTCCTTGTTTGCCATAGCTCATCCAAATAAACCAAGCCTTCCCAACTACATGGTCTTCAGGTACATAGCCCCAAAATCTTGAATCTAGTGAGTTGTGGCGATTATCACCCATTAACCAATAATAATTCATGGAAAAGGTATAAGTGCTGGAGGCTTTACCATCAATGATAAAAGGAAAAGAAGATTCATCTAAAGTGTGGTGTTCATATTCTGTAATAACTGTTCTGTATAAGGCAATATTTTCATGGGTTAAATTGATGGTCACTCCTTTTTTAGGAATCCACATGGTACCATAATTATCTTGATTCCATTTGAAATGTGCTGTGTCGCGTGGGAAACAATCTGCTTGCGCCATACCTGGTTTATACATACCCGTGAGTGTATCATACAAACGCACAACCACGTTTGGAATGGCTTTAATATTTTTTACATCATCTTCAGTCAGGCTATACATATTTGGAATGGGTTGTCCGTTATCATCCAAATTATATACGTTTAAATCTTTCTGTGTCTCTTCGCTCAAGTCATAACCGGTTGGGTACATAGCAACATGATATAAAAATTGTTGGTATTTAGGTTTGTATGCTGGTTGTCCATTGACGTAAAGCACCCTTTCTTTAATTTGAATACTATCACCAGGCAAGGCAACACAACGTTTGATATAATTTTCTTTTTTATCAACGGGTCTATTATTTTCATGGTCTTGTGGCCAGTTAAAAACCATATCATCGTTGCGTTCTACATCACTAAATCCCCACAGACGTTTGTAAGGCGCTTTAATTAATGTAGAATAAGATTGGGAATTGAAAATAGGTAAGGTATGGTGTACAAAAGGAATGGCTAAAGGCGTCATGGGTAAGCGAGCGCCATAATGCATTTTACTAACGAATAAATAATCATTGACCAAAAGGGATTTCTCCATAGACGGAGTAGGAATAGTATATGCTTCAATGAAGAATGTGCGAATAATGGTAGCAGCTATAATGGCAAATACAGCGGCATCGAGCCATTCGCGTGCAATGGTTTTTTTCTTAACAGGCGCGTTCGGATCTTTTTTCTTTAAAAAAGGGATATTCATATAATGCTTTTAAATGAGCGGTAAAAGTAAGGCATTGTTTATTAAAGAGTTGTGAATGTTTGCATAGAAATTAATTGCCGATTTAGTAGGTTTTTTGTACGGCAAGGTTTGAAGGATTTAAAATTGAATTAAAAAAATAAATGGAATGAAGAATAAATAGAAGTATTTCAAATTGTTGCCTTGAATGATGTACTTGCAAATGGCCTTGGATAGTTTGGCGTTAAAAAAAATGGAGTGGTCGGCGAACAAATCGTCCCTGTTTGAGCCAGCTAGCCGCAGGCAGCTGGTGAGTTTGGACGATTTGCGTCGAGCATGAACATTTTTTAGCTAAACTATCCACAGCCTTGATTTTTTGGTTCTTTTGTATCAAGACAAAAGAACAAAAGATTCTTATAAGTTCCAATTTAGGATACACTCCGAACAAATGAATTAGGATAATTATAAAATACAAAATCGAAGATGAATCAAAAAAAGATGCATGGACTTATTCATTTTTATGAATAATATCCAACAATCCTTGGTGAAATTTATCATCATACAATTGCCAAAACATAATGCCTCCTAGATTATGTTGAACTGCATATTTCGTTTTCAAAGCAATCGATTGTTCATCATCATAAGTAGCAAGTAATCTTCTCGCCGTATTGATGGCATAAGGCGCTTTTGCAATAGCATCCCAATATTTAATAAATCCATTTTGCTCTGAAAGTGAATCCTTACTATACTTTGAAGAGAAGCCGTGTGCAAATGAACAAGGCATATACAAATCTACAGGATTGCCAGGTTCGATATAAAAAAAGCGTCCATAAAATGCTGCACCTATTACCAATTTATTTGCAGGAACTCCTTTTTGTAGGAGCATTTCTACAGCATGATTGGTAGACTCTAATTGTTTTTTTGTAGAATATAGCGGTGTATGATGACCACTCACTTTACTAAATCCATGTACCAAATCATAGCTCATGATATTGATGAAATTAGTATAAGGTAATATGGCTTTCCAATGAATGGAAGAATCGATATAAGAGGTGAATCCACCAGCCGCAAAACTGATTTCAAAATCTTTACCATTCGCCTCTCGCAATTCTTTGAGTAAAGCGGTAAAATTATTTTGATCCGCTTTGTCGTATTTATGTCCTGGAAAACCTTTGATGGCAGGGTATTCCCAATCTAAATCAATACCGTCCGTTTTAAAATAACGGCTTATTTCTTTGACAGAAATTGCGAATTGTTTTCGTCCGTTGATCGAATTAAATGCATCAGAGCAATCTTTGCAACCGCCCCATCCACCGAGAGATAACATAACTTTCAGTTTAGGGTTTCTACTTTTTAATTCTACCATTCTTTTTATGGTAGCACTATCTAAACTGGAATGGATATGAAATTTATTTTCTTTGATACCGCCGAAACAAAAAATAAGGTGTGTTAATTTTTCAATCTCAAAACTATCAACAGGAATGCTTGTACCGCAATAATAGCCAACCGTTCGAAAAGAGGACTTCGATTGGGCAAAAAGTGAAGGACTATATCCTACAAAAAAGAAAAGGTAAAATAGAATCGAGTATTGGATATTTTTTTTCATGAAGGAATTGTGTGATGAACCATTATGGATTGAGCTAAAATGTAAAATCAGATTTTAAAGATAATTTCATTTTAAATTAAATCGCAATAAAAAAAACTTGAACATCAACTTTCTCATTAAGGATCTACATCAATTTGTACGGTAACTGTGGTGAAATTTTTGGTTGTACTTAAGATGGAAATTTTTTCTTTGATTATCTTTTTTAAGGCTTTATTTAATTCGGTGTCCTTATTTGTTTTTAATAAAATTTCTTGCAAATATTGATTTCGAATACGAGCAATGCCAGGTTCGGCAGGACCAAAAATAATGGTGTTTGGAAGTTGATTAATTTCTTGTGCCAACATTTGCGCAGCAGCACTTACAGTAGTTTGTATTTTATGTTTTAAAATAATTTTTATCATGCGTGTAAATGGAGGATAATTAAACTCCTTACGCATAATCATTTCTTCTGCATAAAATCCAGTAAAATCATGGGCTTGAAGATGCTGTATAATAGGCGAATCTGTCTTGTACATTTGAATAAATACATGTCCTTTATCGGCCTTCCTTCCGGCTCTTCCTGCTACTTGTTCTAGTAATTGAAATCCTCTTTCATTCACCCTAAAATCAGGATAAGAAAGAAGACTATCGGCACTTAATACACCAACCAGATTGACATGTTCAAAGTCGAGACCTTTCACCACCATTTGTGTACCTACTAAAATATCAATTTCTTTTTTTTCAAATTGGCGAATAATTTCACTGTACTTATTTTTTATTCGCATCGCATCCCAATCAAAACGCTGTACTCTGGCATAAGGGAAAATAGCCTTGATATCATCCTCAATTTTTTCTGTGCCAAAACTTTTTGCAGTGATATTATGTCCACCACATGCAGGACAAATTTTGACATACGCTGATTTAGAGCCACAATAATGGCAATGCAATTTGTCGGTTAGTTTATGGTAAGTCAATGATACATCACAATATTTACAATGCGGTACCCAACCACAAGTGCTACACATCGAAAATGGAGAATAACCTCTTCTGTTTTGAAAAAGAATGACCTGTTTTTTTTGTGTGAGAGAAGCTTGAATGGCATCTATCAGTTGATTGGAAAAAATACCTTTTTGTGTTTTTTCAAGCTGTGTTTTTTTGCTATCGATAATCGTAATTTCTGGTAAGGTAGCAGTACCATAGCGCTGATTTAATTCAACCAATTTGTATTTGCCTTGTTGGGCATTATAATAACTTTCAAAAGATGGTGTTGCAGATCCAAGAATAATATTTGCTTGCATCTGATGTGCCAAATAAATAGCAGCATCTCGTGCTTGGTAACGAGGCGCAGGATCCATTTGCTTGTAGGAAGTGTCATGTTCTTCATCCACAATAATTAAACCCAAATCGATGAAAGGAAGGAACAATGCCGATCTTGCACCAATGACAATATCCACTTCACGATGTTGAATTTTGTGCCATACTTCTACACGTTCATTATTACTAAAACGAGAATGATAAATACCAATACGGTTACCAAATGTAGAACGAAGTTTTCGAATGATTTGAGCCGTGAGTGCAATTTCAGGAAGCAAGTATAATGCTTGTTTTCCTTGCGCTATGCAGTCTTCAATGAGTTTAAAATAAATATGTGTTTTGCCACTGCCAGTAATGCCTTTGAGAAGAATTGGTTTTTTTTCTGCAAAGCCAGATAAGATATTCGTGTATGCAGTGGCTTGTAACGCATTTAAAATATTGGGTTCAATAGCATCTACTTTATCATATTGCAGTCGATCTATTTCTATTTTTTTTACAACAAAAATTCCTTTTTGAACGAGTGCTTGTAATTGACTAGAAGTTGCTAAGGAAAGCTTGAGTAATTCAGTTTGTAATACATCGGTTTCTTTTTGTTGTAGATGTAAAAATTGAAGTAAAATATTCAGCTGCTTCGGTGCTTTATCTAAAACCGTAAACAGCTTTTTTAATTCCTCTTCTTGATGATATTGTTCGTGCAGAAGAACATAATTAACTTTTTTTGGTTGGTAGTTTTCCTGTAAGTTTTCATATACACTAACTAATTCTTTTTCGATAAGTGAATTCACAATTTTCCAAGCAGAGCTAGGCTGTACGATTAGTTGCACTTCATCTAAGGTAATATCTTTAATCGTGGTATGGAGCATTGCAACAAAATTAGGAAACAAAAATTCAGAACGCTTATTCTACAATATCATCTTTCGATTTTTTGAATTGATTGCGAGAATTTTTTTGCAATTTATTTTTAGTATTTTCAGCGTATCCAGCACGATGATGAAGGATATCAATACACATAAATAAGGCATGAAGAAATGAACTGTTATCTGCAAGATTTTTTCCTGCAATATCAAAGGCTGTTCCATGATCTGGTGAGGTGCGCACAACAGGAAGTCCAGCAGTATAATTGACACCTAATCCTTTATCAAAACTTTTAAATGGAATAAGACCTTGGTCATGATACATGGCTAAAACACAATCAAAATTTTGGTCTTGTTGGCGTGCGAAGAATGCATCGGCACTATATGGTCCATAAACTAAATATCCGTCACTTTTTAATTTTTCAATGGCTGGTAAAATAATCGCTTGTTCTTCTTTACCGATGAGTCCATTATCGCTAGCATGTGGGTTCAGACCTAATACAGCGATTTTAGGTTTGTCTATACCGAAATCTTTGATTAAACTATCTTGAATGATTTTTACTTTGCTCAGTATACCTTCAAAAGTAATGTTCTTACTGACTTCTGCAATTGGAACATGCTCGGTGAGTAAGGACACTTTTATATCTTCTGCACAAAGCATCATTGCCACATCTTTAACGCCAAATTTTTCTTTCAAAAATGGAGTATGTCCACTATAATTAAAATCATGCGTTTGGGAATTTTTTTTATGTATAGGATTGGTGAGGAGTCCATCCAATTGTCCATCCTTCAAACATTGTGTTGCCACCATGAGAGAACGTATGCCATACTTGCCGCCAATATCATTCATGATGCCGGGCGTAACTGCTACCTCTTCTTCCCAACAATTAAATACATTGATTCCTTTGGCATTGAGCACTTGAAGATCTTTGGTGCCATAGAATTGAAGCGCAGTTTCGCCGATTGTATTTTTATAAAAACTAATGACTTTGTTCGAAGCAAAAATAATAGGGGTACAAAATTCGAGCAGTTTGTGTTCTGCAAATGACTTTATGATCAATTCTATGCCGATACCATTGATATCACCAGTTGTTATGCCTATTTTGGGTTTGAATGCGACTGTGCTCATGAATATTATTTTGAGAAAGGACAAATATAAGTTGCAATAAGGGAGTAAGGATATAATTTTTTAGGATGTCATCATTCATTGGATAATCTAAAAATGCTAGTTGAGAAATAAGCTTCTTTAGTGACTGTATTGCGGCAACGATTGTAGTGGAAATCCTTTTTTGCTTGCTCTGAAGCAAAAAAGATTGGAACGAAAAGCGTGTGTGCCGCCCAAAGAATTTATTTAAAACAAAATGTAATTTTTCTATAAGGTAAAATAATAGATAATCGCAACAATAGTAGTTATCGTAGAAAAAATGCTAAGAGCGACAGTAATCATAAAATAACGGGTTAGATATCGAAATGAATTGACCAAATACTCTTCTTGATTGGAGAAAAAATAAGATCTGGATGAAGTGCCAAATTTTAATAATAAGTATCCATTTCTAAATAGTACACCCGAAGTAATTAGCGTCATGATAATGAATAACCATTTGCCTGCGCCTAATAAAAAGGACATTGCCTCATCGCTAATGCCATAGAGATTTCGGCCATAATCTGCAATTTCGTTTATGTCTGCCAAGTATTCAAAAGCAATGAACATACCGGCCATGGTAAGAAATACCAACACACTAGAAACGATGTACACGATGCCGATAAACTTGGACCATTTTCCTGCATAGTTTAATTCATGAATTCCGGCGGAATCCAATTCAGATGAGCTTAGGATAGAGTTCGTTTGTTCCAATGTGAAAATTATAATTTTGAAATGGCAGCTATAATAGCTACAACAATAAATAAGGCGATTAAAGAGAGAAGTACAATAAATAAAATACCTATGATTTTGAAATACACCCTTAAATGATAAAGTGCTTCATATATTTTGGTTGAATTTTCTTGTTCAATACCCATTTTTAAAAACTTGCCGTAATTGAGTAAGTTGATTGCCATGTATAAACTAATCGCTCCTGAAACAATAAATCCCAAAAAACTTAGCACAACAAGAGGGTTTCCTTTGATACCACCAACTGCAAACTGGAAGAAGCTTAATATCAAATTGACAATACTGATGATTCCTGAATATTTAGCCCATGACACAGTTTGCATCATGTGTAACTTGCTAGATTCACTGAGAACATTTTTACTTTCTTCCATATAATTTAATTAAAAGAACTTGCTGCGGTTATAAGTCCAACAAGTGCTAGGACACCATAAATGCAAATTAAAATGATGGTGACAATGCCTATGTACAAGAAGCAGTTCTTTAATGATTTTAAAGATTTATTGAATAGAACTTGGTCAGCATTTGTAACTGCCATTTTCATCCATTTGCCAAATCTAAACAAAGCTAAAACTGGATAAATATAAATACCAACAAAGCCAAGATAAATTAAACCTAGCATAGGACCAAATCCACCAAATCGTGTAAAATAGATAGACATTCCAATGGAGACTAATATTAAAAGTCCTAAAACTACAAAACCAATAATGCCTAAAAATTTCGCCCATTTAGAAATTTCTTTGCATTGAAAAATCGCTTCATCGTCTAGGCTTAATTGGAATAGTGATTGTTCGTTTTGCATCATCGTTCAAAAATAATTAAAAAGTGGATAATTTTTATCGGCAAAAAGGAAAAGGAATATTTGTATATTTAATACGCTCTGGCAAACAAAACCCTTTGTGAACTAGGCTTTCCAGTAAGGATACAATTTCCATTTTCTAAAGGATTGCCCAAAGGAATACAACGTATGGTGGCTTTCGTTTTTTCTTTAATCTGATTTTCCGTTTCTGCTGTTCCATCCCAATGCGCACTAATAAAACCAGTCGTTGTGTCTAACACTTCTATAAATTCTTCCCATGAAGTCACAGCAGTAATATGTGTGGTTTGAAATTCTTGTGCTTTTTGGAAAATAGAATGTTGAATTTCATCCAATAGATTTTCTATTGTATTTGCTATTCCATCAATGGGCATAGCCTCTTTGGTTTTTGTATCTCGGCGAGCAACCTCTACCACATTATTCTCAATGTCTTTCAAGCCAATAGCAATTCGAACTGGAATTCCTTTCATTTCATACTCGGCAAATTTCCATCCTGGTCGGTTATTTTCATTTGCATCATATTTTACTTTGATATTTTTCGCTTTCAATGAATTTAAAATCTCAGTAGCTTTTGCATCAATAACAGGTTTGCTTTCTTCGCCTTTATAAATAGGAACAATTACCACTTGAATTGGCGCTAATTTTGGAGGTAATATTAAACCTTGATCATCACTATGCGCCATCACTAATGCACCGATAAGTCGTGTTGACACGCCCCAGGAAGTTGCCCAAACCAATTCTGATTTATTTTCCTTATTGATAAAAGTAACATCAAAAGCTTTTGCGAAATTTTGACCTAAAAAATGCGATGTGCCAGCTTGTAATGCTTTTCCATCTTGCATGAGCGCTTCTATTGTATAGGTGTCTTCCGCACCAGCAAAACGTTCACTTGCACTTTTTACACCTTGTATTACAGGTAATGCCATCCAATCTTCTGCAAAAGAAGCATAGATATTAATCATCTGCTTTGTTTCATGTATTGCTTCTTCTTCGGTCGCATGTGCAGTATGACCTTCTTGCCATAGAAATTCTGTTGTTCTAAGAAAAAGGCGAGTGCGCATTTCCCATCGAACTACATTTGCCCATTGATTAATCAGTATGGGTAAATCTCTGTAGGATTGTATCCATTTTTTGTAAGTATTCCAAATAATTGCTTCTGATGTAGGGCGTACAACTAATTCTTCTTCTAATTTTGCTTCAGGATCAACAATTAGTTTGCTTGGATTGGAAGGGTCATTTTTTAATCTATAATGCGTTACAACAGCACATTCTTTTGCAAAGCCTTCAGCATTTTTTTCTTCTGCTTCAAACAAACTTTTAGGTACAAATAATGGGAAGTAAGCATTTTCATGTCCAGTTTCTTTAAATTTTTTATCCAGAACTTGCTGCATATTTTCCCAAAGGGCATACCCATAAGGTTTAATGACCATGCAACCACGAACGGCGCTATAATCGGCAAGTCCGGCTTTAATGATTAGGTCATTATACCATTGGCTATAATCTTCATTTCTTGATGTAATTGCTTTACTCATACAATATATTCGGCTATTAAATAGGTGATTTCTAGGCGGTAAAATAACAGAATCTTTCTCACCTCACATAATCTATTTGTTTCAAAATGAATTTATATTTTACTCTAAATCCCAATGGTCTTTCCAAAGTACTTTCTAGCAAATATTTATATTATGTTAATGCTTCTTTTTTTTAAGGATTAAGTTTAACTTATTTTGTAGTTGTGGGTCGAAGGCAGTAATTTCGAAAACGATTTTAAAATTATAAATTATTTAAAATGAAAAAAGTACTTGCTCTATTACTAATTATTTTCTTTTTTAGTTTAAACACTATTCAAGCTCAATTTAATGATGACATTTATATGAATGGATCATCTAGTACTCAACAAGAAGATAAGGATGTTCAACCGAATTCTTCTCAAAATGAGCAAAATAGGTCAAACAATGCTGATAATTATTCTAATGCCAATTCTAATTATCAGTCCAATCAAAGTCAAAATTTTGATGATGATGACTATATAGATTTCGATGATGATGAGTATTATTATGCAAGTCGATTGAGAAGATTCAATCGCCATTTTTGGACATTTTCTTATTACAGTAGTTTTTACATAGATCCTTATTGGTGGGACTGGAATTACAGTTATCCATCTTGGTCTATTGGTTGGGGCAATCCAACCTGGTATGGTGGCAATTCTTACAATTATTACAACGGTTATGGTAATTCATGGTATATAGGTTTTGGCTACAACCCTTATACAAATTGGGGTTATGGCGGTGGATGGAATATGGGTCATTGTGGATGGGGTAACAATTGGGGTTATGGGAATGGTATTTATAATGGTTATGGAAATGGGTACTATAATGGTTATGGTAATGGATATTACAACGGGTATTATAATGGTTATTGGGATGGATATAATAATGGTTATTATGACAATAATTATACTGGTGGACGTTCAAGTAATTATAGATACGGACCTCGATCTTCTGTAAGCAATGAGGTTACATTACACCGACCAGAGCGAAAAAGAGATATGGAAATTAATACAACAATTAGAAATAATACTTCTACTAATTTGAATCTGGAAAGAAACAAAGTAAATTCTAGCACCAGCCCAATTCGTGCGAATGAAAATGCTAGAAAGTATGATGCTAGAAATAGTAATCAGGAGGTAAATAGTTCACTTCAAAGTCCAGCACATAATACAATTGATGCTAGGAAAGTGCAAACGAATAGTTCTCCTAGGCTTATTCAAGAAACAAATCGTCAGTCTAGTAATTCGATGAATACAACAACGACAACAACACAAAGACAAGGGGGGCAAGATAGAACGCAACAAACAAATCAACAGATTGCGACACCAGGTCAAACAAGAAAAAATGCTGAGCCACAACGCAATACAGAAATGCAAGAAAGACAGCGTGCTGAGCAACAACGTAATGTTGAGATGCAAGAAAGACAACGTGCTGAACAACAACGTAATGTTGAAATGCAAGAAAGACAACGTGCTGAGCAACAACGTAATGTTGAGATGCAAGAAAGACAACGCGCTGAGCAACAACGTAATAATGAGATGCAAGAAGGACAACGCGCAAAACAACAACGTAATGCTGAAATGCAAGCAAGACAGCGTGCAGAACAACAATCTCGTCAAGAGCCACGTAGAGAAAGTAGAGAATCAACACAAGAAGCACCAAGACGAGAAAATCATCAAGAACGACCTCGCCAAGAATCACCTCGTATGAATATGCCTTCAGCTCCTCCTTCGAACAGCGGAGGATCTGGAAGACGACGATAGTTCAGTTTTAACAATTAGAAAATATTATTAACGATTTCAATTTTATAAAAAATGAGTAAAAGTTTTTTTTGCTTACTTATTGTTATAGTCATAACTTGTAAAGCAACAATTGCACAAGATCAAACCGATGCACTACGTTATGGATTTATTCAGTACCAAGGAACTGCTAGAGGAATGGGGATAGGATCTGCTCTTGGGAGTATTGGAGGTGATTTTAGTTCTTTATCCGTCAATCCCGCAGGCATTGGTATTTACCGTAGCAATGAGCTTTCATTTTCTCCTTCTTTTTCCGTAAATAATAATACGTCGGACTATCTAGGTTCGAGTCTATCTTCAAATAGCTCTAAATTGAATTTATCGCATATAGGTTTGGTACTTACAAATGCTAAGAAAGGCAACTCTTATAGAAGGAGTAATTGGAAAACGGCTTCTTTTGCATTTGGTTTAAATCGCTTATTGACATTTAAAAATGAATATAGTTATTCGGGTAAAAACTATTCTAATTCTTTAATAGAGCGTTATGCAGAGGACTTTAATGCTCTTGGTGGGCTAAATGCAAATACATTGTCTGCTGTCAATTTCGCGGCATATTCCGCTTATCAAACTTATTTGATTGACAGAGATTTTTCTATTGGCGGAGATAGCAATAAAGCCAAAAGTTATGTGCCTTATGAGGACGGAATTCAACAAACAAAAAAGATTTTTCAATCCGGTGGAATGAATGAATTTGTCATTAGTGCAGGTGGAAATTATAAGGAAAAAATATTATTAGGTGCTACTTTGGGAATAGATAGAATTAGTTATAAAAGGTCATTACAATTTAACGAAGAAGATATTTCTGGAAACCTGTCTAATAATTTTAAATTCATGCATTTTACAGAGAATTTGAAAACGGAAGGTACTGGTGTAAATCTAAAAATTGGTGCAATTTTCAAACCCGTTTTAAATTTTAGGTTTGGGATTGCTTTACATACGCCAACTGCATTTGACATGAAAGATAGTTCATCTATTACCATGGAATCACATACGGATAGTTTATTGAGTAATCCGATTTCGAAATATGTTCAAGATACAGCTTTAGTTTTTAATTATACTCTTTATACCCCATATAAGGCAATTGCTAGTGCAACGGTTTTATTTAATAATCATGGTTTTTTAACCGCTGATGTAGAATTTGTTGATTACTCTTCTATGAAATATGATTTTGGTACAGGTTATGAAAATGAAAGCTCGGCAATCAATCAAGTAATTAAAAATTCGTATAAGAGTACTGTAAATATTCGAATTGGAGCAGAAGCGAAATTTAAAGATTGGAGTGTTCGTGCTGGGTATGCAAACTATAGTAGTCCGGATAAGAAAAATCCATCTTACGGAGGAAAGACAGTTCTTTCAGGAGGAATAGGGTGTAGAGGTAAATATTGGTTTTTAGATGCAGCAGTCATGTATAGTTTGCAAAATACCAAAGAGTTGCCTTATGTGCTTGCCAGGTCGAACGCCAATGTACAATCTGCAATAAGCAGTAATAATACAACGAATGTTGTACTAACCTATGGTTGGAAATTTCAATAGATAAATGAGTTGTTCGTAAATGAAGTATTTGATTCGTTTGCAACTTTTTCTTTCTACTATTTATTTATGTTTATCTTCGCTTGACTGCAAGTTCTGCTATCGCCATATTTATTTATGGAGGAAAGTCTGGACAGTAAAGAGCAATGTACCACCTAACAGATGGTGCCGCATGTAAATGACGGCAAGAGAGTGCCACAGAAAATAACCGTCTCCTTAGCGATAAGGAGATAAGGGTGAAAAAGTGAGGTAAGAGCTCACATTCTGCGAAAGTAATTTTGTAGAAGGGTAAACCTTACATACTGAAATGTCAAATAAGTGAATGCTTGAGAGCTGCTCGCTCGATATTCATGGGTAGACAGATGGATGCAATCAGCGATGTTTGCACTAGATAAATGATAGCTTTCATTCTTTTGAATGTATACAGAATCCGGCTTATGGGCTTGCAGTTTTTTTTCTTTTAAAAAAAATCCATATAAAGTTTGCAGAAGAAAATACTTGCTCTATATTCGCACTCCCAAAACGGGAGCATAGCTCAGCTGGTTCAGAGCATCTGCCTTACAAGCAGAGGGTCCGCGGTTCGAACCCGTGTGCTCCCACCCAATAGGATAATCCTGACTCGTCGTCGGGATTATTTTTTTTGAACCCTATTGAAAGTCTTGATAGTTCTGCAATAGCGACAAAAATAGAATTCACTCTTACGGTTCGACACTCATTGTTTTTCTTGTTATAAAACATTCCATCAGGAAAGATGAGGTATTGTAATTTTTGCTTTTCAAGATAATCGGCAGAATCCCATGCTGCATTGAGTTTGGAGGATAATTTAATAGCCTTATCGATGCATGTTTCAAGGTTCGACGACTTTTTAGGGAGTGATTCTAGTTTTTGAAAAATTTCTCTTTTTTCAATCTTGAATCGTTCATTGTATTTGTCGAAAAGTTCTTTTGATAATTCATCATTAATGAATTTTTCCTCTATTCGCTCTACCTTCTTTTCGATTTCATTTAATTGCTTATCGAGTATCAATTTTTCGTCATCTGAATCTTTGTGTAATTGAGCATAAGTATGCGTTATATATTTCTTAATGATACCATCAATACTTTCATTTACACTAACGGTGTATTCCTCTAATTCCTTTTTAAAAAGTTCATGAACAGCTTCAGCTCTCATATTTACACTACAACCAAATGTACCGCACTTATAATAATACTTCTGATTTTTGGTAGCTTTATATCCTCTCATAAAACAACCACATTTTTCACATTTTAGAAAGTGCTTCAAGGGAATGCCATCATTTGGAATAGCTATTTTATAGCCTCCAGGATTTCCTTGTTTAACTTCATTTGCCTTTAGAAATAATTCTCTGCTTATTAATTTTTCATGGCTTCCATCAATAACTTTTCCTTCTAATAAATTATGTGAAATTAGCCCACAGTAAAAAGGATTTTTGATAATATCTGATACTCTTTGAGTAGCTATTTTAACACCTTGTTTTTCAAGCCGGTTTTTAATTTCTACATGGCTGATTCCTTCTTTGGCTTTCCAAATAAAAATATTTTTTAGTTTCTTTCCTAACTCATTCACAACTATCATTCGTTTACCATTTTGTTTGATATGGTCATAGCCCATTGGTGCATGTTGACACCATTCACCACGCAACAAAGCTTCACGCATTCCAGTAACGCATTTGTCCCTTCTTAACTCATTGTCAAAATCACTGAACACGAAATGAATATTCTGTTGTAATCGTCCGCTTGATGTCGTTGTATCTGTTGGTTGTGATACTGACTGAATAGTAACACCACTCTTTTTTAGTTGCTCTTTAATGTAAATGGCATTTGCACCGCTTCTACTAAAACGGTCAATACTGTAAACAACAATCTGTGATATTTTTTCTTTACTCTTTTTGATAAATGCAAGCATCCGATTAAACTCTTTTCGCTCATCGTTCTTTGCACTTTCATAAGTACCACCGAAACATTCGATGATTTCAAAACCATTCTTCTCACAGAATTTCTCGCATAAATTTTTCTGTGTTACCAAACTCATGTTATTATTTGCTTGGTCTTTGGTAGATACACGAGTGTAAATAACACATTTGTTACCTATTGTGATATTCTTGACGCTTCCTTTAGCGAAGTTTTCAAATGCTATTACATTGTTCTTTGATTCCATGTCTGATTCTATTTATGCTACTTGTTTAAGTGGCGTGGGTGTTATTTTAAAAGTTAGTTTTTCTTCTGAATTGGATTGTTCATTTTCAACTGCTGAAATGATAAGCCTTGAATAGCATTTAAGAATGTAACAATAATCCTCTAATTGTTGGTCAGACCAGTTTTGTAGTTCAGGTATTGCTTTCATTTCCATTATCATATTATTGTCAAATTCAGTTAAAGAATCTTCTTGTATTGTTTGGTTTGCAGGTTTCATTTGAGTGATTATTTTTCCGTTTTAAAAACATACTCATGAGACATACCGGCTAAAGTAAGATGTTCCACGCTATGTTCCACGACTGGGTTAAATTATTTTTGAGGGAATAGGGATTTGGCTCTTGCAATTCAATTATTGATTTACAAATAGGTTCATTTTACGGTAATAGGTCGGTGGCAATTCGCCATTAATCATCCATTCAGGAAGGGCATAGAAATACCCTTTAAAGCCTTTGACTTTAATTTTTACTACTCTATTATTCTTGACAGCCTTTGTGAGAAACGCTGAAAAGTAACCACCCATATCATGTGAGATTCTCATACGTTCGTCAATTGGAATAAAATACTCTATCATTTGTTGAGAGCGCATCGGTGCATTCTTTTCCAATAACACATAAATAATTTTGCTCACCCACGTCCAGTTTTCATTGTACTTGGTATTTAAAGCAATGCCTTTGTGTTCTTGATGAACTTGGCCGCTCAATTTATTATTTCTAATAATTTCTTGAAGCCTGTAAATGGTTGCATCACGGTGGGCAAGTGTTAGATAAATAGATTTTTTGCCTAACTCATAGGCTTTAGAATATTGTTGCTTATTCTGTTCGATAATTCGCTTGACATAAACATCAGCGATTTCTTCTTTTGTTTGTTGGTTATTCATGATTTGTATTTTCTACAAATATGAATTCGCTTTATACACATTTTCTATTAGTAAACTTCAAGGTTGAAGATAAAAATGACGAAAGGTGCATGAGAAGATACACTTAATTTTCCTCTCTTAGTTCTGCTCAACTTTTTGCTTGCACCGTTTTTCAATTGCTGTTTTTAGTTTGTCAAATATAGCGGTATTGGTTTGTAGTTTACTCTCAAAACCATTACTCAAATCTTGTTCATAGTGCTTTAGGTTTACGGATAACATTTCGCCAAAGTAATTCATTAGTTGTTCTTGATTTGGTGCAAGACCATCTGATGTTTCAAAGTATTTACAGTCATTGAGTGCTACCAATAAGCGTATCAACTCTATCTTTTTGCCTTTCGCTCCATTCCAACGTATGCATTCGTTGGATGCTCTTATGATGTTCGTATTGTTTACATCATTGCATTCGTTTGTATTTCGTAGCTCTTGCACAAAAGCACACATGGCTTTGTATTTGGCTACATATTTTACAAAATCAATATCACGGTTTTTAGTCAGTAATGAACAGCTCACAAAATTGTAAATGGTTTTCTCTTGTTGGTTTCCTTGTAGAATTTTAGATTCCCAAACAATTCGCTTTAATTCTTGTGGGGTAAATTCAGAACAGAGTTTGGCATTGTCATTCATTGTAGAATGGGATTCATCGTAAGTATAGACTTTTTGTAATATCCGAACTTCTTTAAAAAACTTAGCCCATGTAAAACCAAGATTATAATAAATTTGAAAGTAGTCTAATACCGTTTTATTAAAAGAATACCCACTATTAAAATCTAGTTCTGATTCTACGTTTTGAATGATATAATTCTTTGCAAATACTTTATTGTTGGCTTTGGTTATAGCTTTCTGGTAAATGTTCTCAATAATGCTTTTGTATAACTTGCAAGTATTAATAAAAATAGTGTCCCATTGCGTTTCGGTAATTTTGATTTGCATCGCCAATTTATTTGGTGCAAAGTTCAATACTAGCTACCTAACCAGTTTACGCAGTTGGTAATTAATGCTGAAACATTCGAGAATAAATCGAACATGAATCGAGTATAAATAGAAACCAATAATTATTAATGGATTATAGTTCAGTATGGATGTGGCTAGTGCAGAGATGAGATTGAGAATGTTCATTGGAAGCATATACGATTGAAAAAATTGACCACTTATTTAAGAAAGTAACTCTTCCAATAAATCCTTCCATAAAACAAACCCCTTTCGACCATCAGAATAATCATGTAAAACTCTACTAAAATTCATTGGTTTGGTTTCAAGAAAAATTTGTCTTCCATTTGTACGAATGTTGCCCAGCTGAAGGTCAATTTCTTTTATTTTTATTATAAGAGCTTCCTTGTTTTTTTCTGTGTGCCAAATGTAAGTTGCTTCCTCTGTATCAAGGGTTTCCAAAACAAGATGGAAATTCTCTTCACCAACCAATAGAAATAAAAATGAAAACGGATTAAGCACAAACCTTATTTTAAGAAGCTTTCCTTGATGCCTACTTGCTAAATAGCTCAACTGTTTAGAATGCTTATAATCTTTATTCCTCAACATATCCTCTAATAATTCTTGTGCATCCGTATAAAGTGCTTGTTGGTTTGTGTCGGGTTGTTGAAGTTGATTTATTTTTAATAGATTTTCATTCCCAGCCGATGTCATTCCGATAATGCTCTTAGCTATAAATTTAAATTTCACTCCTTCTATTACTTCCCGATTTATTTTTTCAGCATCCTTTGATGTCGCTAATTGAGAAACCAATTTGTCATTTTCAAATTCGGCATGAATGTCAATGTTAATATTCTTTGATTTGAGTGCTTTAATAAAGTAGGATTTTAAAACTTCAAATTCAGGTCTTACATCAAGATTTTCAATTTCAAATTCAAGTTCACATTTTAGTTCAGACACATTGTATTTGAATCCAATACTCCCGTAGTGAAATTCTAGATCCGCAATTGGAATTTTTATTTTCTTCTCAATGATTAATATTTTTTTCGTTTCAATAATTTCTTCATTTGGTTCATCAAATAATGTGGCTTGCTTTTGAATCTTTCGGTAATATGTATTTCGTTTCAGAAAGAGTTTATTCAAGTAGTCAACTTTAATATCACGGTAATCATAGATAATAGGTGTCACTTCCGAACGTTGAACTCTGCCAATATACTGAATTAACTTGCCCTCAAAAGAAAAGGGATAAACGAGGAATAAACAATTTGCATTTTGCAAATCAGTACCTTCTCCAAAAAATTGCCCGGTGGTAATAAGAACTTGATAATTTCCATTCTTTAATAATTTCCATTTTGAATTTCGACTACTTTCGGAATCTTCACCACTCAATGCAATCGTTTCATAATCTTGTTTGAGGTATTGACAAAGTGAGTCAATGTGTTCGATTCGTTCAGTAATTATCACAACTCTTTTTCCTGCTTTCAATTCATTAATTACATCTTCAAGAATGAATCTATTTCTTGCTGAATCGTGGATGAGTATTTTTGAAAGTGTTTCAAATTTATCAGTCTTGGAATTGAAAGGAACATCAAGTTGTGTATTTCTAATGATAATTTTGGCTTGATGTGAGGTGCTTATTTCAGTTGGCTTTATTTCGATAATTACTTCGCCCAAGTGAATGAAAATTAGTTTACTGTCATTGTACTTTCGGAATGGTGTTGCGGTTAAACCATAGAGATAAAATGTATGAAGTTTCGCAATAGTATTCCTAAATGTTTCAGCAGGAATATGATGACACTCATCAATTATTATTGTTCCAAAGGCGGTAGGAATATTTTCTGAATCTATTTTGGCAAGTACTTTCGATAGACTTTGAATAGTTGCTATGGTGATTTTCTTTCCAATACTATTTTTGCCTTGTCCGATTTTTCCGGTTTCAATTTTCGGAATCCCGAGAAATGCTTCGACTCTTTCTGTCCATTGATCCACTAATTGCTTTCTATGAACAATGATTAAAGTCGGTTGCTTTTTTTCTGCTATTATTTTTAACGCGACAATTGTTTTACCAGAAGCAGGTGGAGCAACAAATACTCCAAAATCCTTTTTTGTAATAGTTTCAACTACTATTTGCTGATGCTCCCATAGCTGAGCATTAAATAAAAATGAAACTTCTTTATGTTTATTTCTATCATCAATAAAATCATGTTCAATATTATTCTCTCTGCAAAATCTGATTAGCTTTCCAATAAAGCCTCTTGGAACAATAACTTCATTTTCGGTCTCTTCAACAAACTTGAAATACCGTTCTGTTCCAAAAGTATTTCTTCCGCTATTCTTTTTTATAATGAATTCTGTATTAGCAAAATTTAATTCATCTTTTATGAAATTTATTAATGGAGATGTCAAGCCGTCACGACTAATTTTTACAACATTACTAAGTGAAATTGTCAACTTTCCAGTATTTAATTTAGTTGATCGTATTATAGTTGCACTTGATAAGGCATGATAGTATTTATCCAATTCTGAAATAGAAACCCTTCTTATCGTTTTTAGTAATTCAAACAGTTCTTTTATTGGTTGTAAAGTTTCTTTATCAATAAAACAGCTATTACCTTTTTCTAGAGTCTTTTTGAATAAGGGTAACGCAATTAGATTTCCTAACCCTTTTCCAGATAAAAAATCTTGGTTCGGAAATAGCCGGTCAAAACTTGAACTTTTGTCAAACGCAGAGAACAAACCAGTTGCCTCCAATATTGAAATAAATATTTTCCTACTTCGGATTGCAGGATATGCTTGCTCAAAGAAAATCCAAACATGTCCGCCGTTTCCTGAACGAGAGCGTTCCAAATAGGTTGGAATACCTTTTTCGCTACAATGATTTATAAAAGTCTTCGCTTCCTCAACCCAATTCTTTTTATCAAAATCAGCAACAATGAAATGCGAAGTATTATCCGACAGTATTGGATAAATCCCAATCAATTGTTCTCCATTTAAATGTTTGGAAATTTCATTATCGTTTAATTTTAAATATGTTTTGTCCTTATAATTTTGAAAAGTGCCACCTTTCATTTTATGCACTCGAAACAAATAAGGATCGTAAAAATAAGCTGGCATATATCCGCTTTTGGCTCCTTTCTCCCATCGTACTGCAAATACATCTTCTCTGCCTTGAAAGACAGATTTGAAAATGTTGATTTGATCGGCTTGTGGATTGTTCACAGAATTTTCCTAATTTGTTATATTCCCAATAATATTGATTTTTTATCAAATTCCGACTGGTTATTGTTTTTATTATCGTAAGGCGATTTTTTTCTGGGTAGCTTATTTGAATTGATTATTCTTGACTTGGTAAGTATTATTCAAATGTTTTGCGATAACTTTCAATCAGTCAAATTTATAGTATAACCTACGTGTATTTCCATGATTTTTACTCCATTTTGAACCTGTATTTATTTTAATTCTTTGCTACCAAGGTTTAAATCATTCAACTCTATTCAAACAAAATACATATAATATTTGCGAATTGTATTGGAATTCGATACCTTTCGCAAAATAATACTCTGTTTTGTCGAAGATTAGTAAAAATATTAGTTTAGAAACCTGGGTAAATGATTTATTAGCTCAGGGTAAATATGCATTTGCCTTAAATGCCTTACGCAAAGAATTTGATCACTTAAGCGAAGTCGCTATTAAGTTCTCATTAAAAAGATTAGTCGATAAAGGACTCATTATCTCCGTACATAAAGGCTATTATTTAATTATTCCTCCGCAATATAAATCCAAAGGAATACTACCCCCAGCTTTGTATTTGGATGCATTTATGAAAGAGCTCAATCGGCCTTATTATCTTGGCTTATTAAATGCAGCAGCCTACCATGGCGCTGCACATCAACGAGCGCAAGAATTTTTCGTGGTAACGAGTTTTCCAGTACTACGACCTACGCTTAAGAAAGGCCTGAAAGTAAATTATATTAGTAAAAATAATTTATTGACCAACTTAATTGAGATTCGGAAAACTGAAGCAGGTTACTTGAATATCTCAAATCCAATACTAACAGCAATAGATCTTATACAATATGCCAAACGAGTAGGTGGAATGAATCGGGTTGCAACCATCTTGAATGAATTGATGGAAAGCATAAAACCTGAATCAATAAGGTCAATACCCATAAAAGAAATACCAATAACTGCGTTACAACGATTAGGTTATTTGTTTGAGATGATACTTCACAACCAAAATTTGGCGAATGAACTTTACACTTTACTACAAACGAATAATGAAGTGTTTTTTCGGACACCTTTAAAACCATCATCAAGTATTAAAGGCTTTAAAACAGATGAGAAATGGAAAGTAATTATTAATACCACAATCGAAATAGACGAATGATACCTCAAGCATACATAACAGAATGGGCTAATTTTGTGCCATGGCAAACGAATGAACAAGTTGAGCAAGATTTGGTTATTTGTAGAGCTTTAGTTGAAATATTTTCAGACGAATGGCTAGCCTCTAGTCTAGCTTTTAGAGGAGGGACTACATTACATAAATTATATTTACAGCCTCAACCACGATATTCAGAAGATATCGACTTAGTACAAATTAGACCTGAACCCATAAAAGAAACTATTCAACGCCTACAGGAACGACTTGCATTTGTTGGAGAATGTACTGTAGTTCAAAAGGCAAATAACAATACAATTAAATATAGGTTTGAATCTGAATCACTTCCTGTGCAAACATTGCGTTTAAAAGTAGAAACAAATTGTAGAGAGCATTTTCATGTGTTAGGTTATCAGTATATTCCTTTTGATGTAAATTCATCTTGGTATACTGGAAGTTGTAATATTACTACTTACAAATTGGAAGAACTTTTAGGAACCAAATTAAGAGCTTTGTACCAACGTAAAAAAGGAAGAGATTTATATGATATGTATAAAGCATTGGTAGAAACGCCAACGTTAAATCTGGATGAAATCATTCAGTGCTATCATGAGTATATGGGTTTTGTGGTTGAAAGCATACCAACACAGAAAATGTTTTTGCAAAACCTCGAATTGAAAATGAGTGATGATGAATTTATTGGAGATATTATGGCATTAATAAGGCCAACTGAAAAGTACAATCATGATGAAGCTTTTGAATTAGTAAAGACCTCTTTAGTAGATCGTATTGATGAAAATAGAAAAATCTTTTTGAATAAGAAAACTTCTAAAAATTAAACCATGGACGCATTTAAATTACATACACAAGTTATTGATAATTATAGAGCTTATTTAAGTTCAGTTATCAATATTGCAGATGATAGAATTAAATTAAAAGTAGACAAGAAATCATATTCACATAAAAAAGGATTATAGAAACAGAATAAAAAAGAAAAATATTTTTAACACCATATGGCAATAAAAACTGAGCAAATTCATAAAGTATCACAATGATCGAAACTAAAAAAAATAAAACGAGAAAAAATAATACTCAAAGTTGAATCATGTCTTCATCTTTGATTGGAATAAACTTTTCTTTTTTAGTTGTGATCAATGCAATAGTATGATTGGCATAGTTAAAATCATCACACCATTTTCTGCATTTTCTTTTTATAGTAGAATCTAGATATTTATCGAAGTAATATTCAAATTTCATCATGGCATGATTATCATGATATATATCGACATAATTAGAGAAATTATTTACGAAAAACTCTTCTTTTAACTTCTTTATATCTGCTTTGATTATTTCTAATTGTGGTGCCGGAGGTGGGGAGGTTGTAATATTGCTCACTTCATCTGTCAGAATAAATGATTTACCTTTTCTTTTTCCTTTATTATTGGATTTTGCATCAGTTAATAATTTATCAAATTTGGCGCTATCTGCTTTGTATTCCATATACCTTTCCAAATCCACATTTCGTTGTTTTAATTCCCTTCCAAGTGCCATGAGGTCCTTTTTATTATAATAGTAGCTTTTACCTCTTTTAAAATGGTTTGTAAAATTAAATTCTTCTCGAATAAATTTTCCAGATCCATGTGACGCATTTTTGATAATTTTATCGATATCGTTTTCTCTTACCCAATCTCCTCTTTCGATACTTAGTTTTTGGAATTCGATGGTAGCTTTATCTAAGGCTTCTTTTGAAAATTGATCTTCCTCTGACAAATCATTAAGTCCTATTACTTGGGTTATAACAGATGTTAGTTTTTTAATTTCGGCAAGTATTTCCTGATGCATAAAATTTAATTTAAGTAGAATATGTACAAAATTGAGAAATCTTCAATAAATCATCGAAGAAAAATTTGAACTTGTTTAGTAAGGTTTCTGAGTCAATAAAGTTCGACTTTGAACTGCTTGCTCCCACCCAATAGGATAATCCTGACTCGTCGTCGGGATTTTTTCTTTGATAACTTACCGAAAGCTTTGATATTTTTTTGCGTTTCATACTAATATCTCTATATCTTAGCGTTGATTCTATGTTATTACCTTTTCATACACCTAACAGAATAGAAGCAGGCTGTGATGAAGCAGGTCGAGGTTGTTTGGCTGGTCCTGTAAGTGCTGCGGCAGTTATTTTGCCAACAAATTTTTATCACCCATTGTTGAATGATTCTAAGAAGTTGACGGAAGCAATGCGTAATTTATTAAGACCAATTATTGAACAAGAAGCATTAGCATTTGCTGTTGCTTTTGTGCATCATAAAAAAATTGATCAAATAAATATTTTGCAAGCTTCATTCAAAGCCATGCATTTAGCTGTTGATCAATTGGCACTGAAGCCCGAGCATTTATTGATAGATGGAAATCGTTTTGTGAACCATAAACAAATTCCTCATACTTGTATTATCAAAGGAGATGGGAAATATGCAAGTATTGCAGCGGCAAGTATTTTGGCAAAAACATATCGAGATGAATACATGCAAAAATTGGATAAAAAATTCCCAGTATATGGCTGGCAACAAAATAAGGGCTACCCAACATTTGCGCATCGCGAAGCCATCAGGCTAAATGGGTTGAGCCCGTTTCATCGAAAAACATTTGCGTGTTTCCCAAAACAAATGGAACTTTTTAAGGATGAAAAATTACTAGAATGAGAGGTCATTCAAAGTAACATCAAAGGAAAATTTAGCAGTTTATTTTGTTGACTCTTGTTTGGTGTCGACCACCTTCAAAGCTAGTTGCTAAAAAAGTATCTACACAGGCAACAGCCTCTTCTTCTGTCATATAGCGAGCAGGAATACCAATTATATTTGCGTCATTGTGTTGACGAGCCAATGCGGCGATTTCATTTTTCCAACAAAGTGCAGCTCGAATGCCTGCATGTTTATTGGCTGTGATACAAACACCATTCGCACTTCCGCAAATTAATATACCAAAAATTGCTTTGCCATTTTCAACATCCAAAGCAACAGGATGCGCATAATCCGGATAATCAACGCTGTCTGTGGAATCGGTTCCATGATTGATAATCGTGTAACCTTTAGATTCTAAATGCTGTATCAAAATTGTTTTATGCGCCACTCCTGCGTGGTCGCATCCGATAGAAATTATTTTAGTATTCGACATGAATCAATGACCTTTTTTTATTTTAAATTTACTTTTTCACTTCCAATTTTATAACCCATATGGTAGATTTCAACTTTATAAGTTCCAGGTTCAAAATTGCTTATTGGATGCCATTCGGAAGTTACCCCATATACTTTTTCACCTTGGCGATAAGGAATGGTTTTAGTTACAGTAAATATTTTTTCACTGTTATCTGCTAATTTAAATTTATTGTTTCCAGAAATATTTCCTTTCGGATCCGTAACACAGATATAAATTATTTTGTCTCCGCTTTCACTTATTCGGTTATCATCTATATCAAATGAAATACGCATTAAATCAGCCTTCCTAGCTTTCTCTGTTTCTTTTTCTTTTTCTTTGCCGAATATGGTTTTTACTTTATTGATAACCTCCATTTTGAATCCAGAGGCGTGCAATACAGAACCTACCTCCACTGTTTTTTCTAACGATTTTTTATCCTCTTTTAATGCTTCTTTTTCTTGCGTTACAGCTTCTTTATCTTGAATGAGTTGTTTTTTATCTTCTGTAAGTTGTACGTTTTCTTGTTTTAAAGCCGTAATCTGTTCTTGATAAGAATTCATTTTACCTTTCAACTCGGCAATCAATGTATTCGCTTCACGAAGTTGCGCTGCTGTTGCATTTTTATTGGAAAGTATAGAATTAATTTTACGTTTTAGTGCTTCCACTTCTTCACTTTTAGTGGTTAACAAACTGTCCATTTGTACACTTTCATTTTTCATTTCATCCAAGCGAGCCAATGCAGCATTGTATTCTGTTTCAATTGCACTTTTATCGTTGATTACTTGATTTTTTTCTTCAACAGTGGTATCTAATTGCGTTTCTGTTTTGTTTTTACTTACAAATAAATAAATACTAACTGCCAATAGAGCGGTAATTATACCAATATAAATCCATTTAGGGTTAAAGCTTTTTGGTTGCTCATTCGTTGTAATTTCCATGTGAATTATTTTTATATCAACAAATGTAAACCATCAAGCATAAAAAGAATTTATCAAATTATAAAGTTTTGTTATTAAATTCACGTCCTTAAACTGTTTTGTGATGATTAATATTGAAAATCTATTATTGATAGATATTGAAACCGTTCCCTTATTTAAAGATTTTAGTGAGCTTTCAGCGGATATGCAAAGGCTATGGACAAAAAAAGCCATGTTGATAGATCCTGAAAGTGAGGATGTTGCAAAAACATTTTCTGAGCGAGGTGGGATATACGCAGAGTTTGGAAAAATAATTTGTATTGGGTTAGGTTATTTTATTCGAAAGAATAATACGTATGCTTTAAAAGTGAAAAGTATCGCAGATGATGATGAAGCCAAGGTCTTGCACGATTTTGTAACGATAGCCAACAAATTTTTTAATAAACCAGAAAAACAATTTTGTGGGCACAACATTCGTGAGTTTGATATTCCCTATATTTGTCGCCGTAGCCTAATTAATCAAGTTACAATGCCTATCGTGTTGACTGAATTACAGAATAAAAAGCCTTGGGAAAATCCGATGTTAGATACCTTGCAATTTTGGAAATTTGGCGAGTATAAAAATTTTACATCCATTGATTTGTTGTCCACTGTGCTGAATATTCCAAGTCCAAAAGAGGATATCGATGGAAGTGATGTAGCAGAAGTATATTGGCAAGAAAATAATTTGAAACGAATTGCTACTTATTGTAATAAGGATGTTGTGACGGTAGCGCAAGTATTGATGCGATTGCAAGCGATGGAATTATTGAGCGAATCTCAAATTGAATATATAGAAAGTTAAAGTAAGCATGCTATGACAATGAAAATCTTTAAGTGTCGATGTATTGCGGCAACGATTGAAGTGGAAATCCTTTTTGCTGGCTCTGCAGCAAAAAGATTGAAACGGAAAGCGTGTCTGCCGCCCAAAAAATTTTCATTCAAAATGTAGTAAAATCTTATCCAATAAATAGATGAAGCAAGTAAACGAAATACTGAAGGATATTAAGTCTGGTACATTAAAACCATTGTATGTGTTGGATGGAGAAGAGTCATACTATATCGATTTAATTACCGATGCATTTGAGAAGAATGTATTGGAACCACATGAAAAAGATTTTAATTTTAAAGTGTTTTATGGAAAGGATACAGAGTGGGCAAGTATTGTAAATGAGTGTCGATCTTATCCTGCATTTGCTGCTCGACGATTGGTTATTTTGAAGGAAGCGGCACAGATGAAAACTTTTCCAGAATTGGAATCTTATTTTCTAAACCCAGCTTCAACAACTATACTCGTTATTGCTTATAAGCATAAAAAATTGGATGCTCGAACTACCGCTACGAAAGCGATTAAAAAGAATGGAGTTTATGCTACTTTCGATAAAATAAAAGATTATCAATTGTCTGATTGGATACTCACTTATTGTCAATCAAAGAAATTAAAAATAAGTGCTAAGAATGCAGATTTACTTGCGACTTATTTGGGAACTGATTTACAAAAGATTGTGAATGAATTAGGGAAAGTGCAAATTAATATTTCGGAAGGAACAGAAATTAGCGAGGAGCTCATTGAAAGATATATAGGGATAAGTAAGGATTATAACGTGTTTCAATATCCGCAAGCGATTTTAGAAAAAAATGCGGAGAAGGCATTTAAAATTACCAATTATTTTATTGCTAATCCAAAGGAAGCACCCATGTTGTTTGTGACGGTAACTTTGTATAATGAGTTTTGTAAATTGTTTGTTTATCATTACGCACAACATTTGCCGCAGAAGGATATTGCCGCAGTGATGAAAATAAAACCTTATTTCGTGAAGGATTATCAGAAGGCTGCAATGTCTTTTAGTTTAGCAAAAACCAATGAAGCTATTTGCATAATACAAGAATATAACTTGCATGCAATTGGTATCAATATTGCGTATCAGGATTTGACTATCTTGAAAGAACTAACTGCAAAATTATTGTCCTTGTAGAGGATAAGCTTCTTTCATTTTACAACATTATTGCAAGGATGAAAGCTCTACGTTGCTACAACTTTTCTATAGTATAATTACCTATTTTCCCTTGTGTTACAATTTGTACAACATAAATTCCTTTTGTTAGATTACCAATAGGAAGTGTAGAATGATTGCCATTTATATGTTGTTGCTGCATAACTATTTGCCCTTGTTGATTGATGATTTGTAGGCTTGCATCTTGTAGAGAAATAGTACTTTTCAAATAAATAATATCTCGGCTTGGGTTGGGGTAGAGGCTAATCCATGCACTTGTATTTTTGTTAGGTGAAGTGATACCTACAACATTTGTATTCAAAAAACGCATTGCCGAAAAATTGCCAAATCCGGAAAGAACAGAATACCCTGCTAATACTATTTTGCCATCCGGTTGCATACACATGCTTTGTCCATAGTCGTTGAAGTTAGAGCTGTTTTGGTTTATATTACTGGTTACAAAACCATTGCCGCCGAAGGTATTGTCATCTGTGCCATTTGCTAGTAATCTGCATACTGCAAAATCTATATTTATATTCGCATTGGTGCTATAGCCACCAACAATAATTTTGCCATCATTTTGTAAGATGGATTGGTAGCACTTGTCGGTTCGGTTGCCAATACTTTTAATTAATTGACCAGTACTATTAAATGTATTATCCATCTGGCCAGTTGTATCTAAACGCAATATCATAAAGGCTGTAGTAGCAGGATTACCACCGCTGGCATTAATTGTAGAATTACCACTACAAATAATCTTACCATCTGGTTGTATGACGATGCAATTTATTTCATCATAATATCCTCTCATACTATACTCCGCAATGCCATTGGTACCAAAAGAATTGTCGATGGAGCCATCTATATTGAATCTACCAATGGCGGCCCAATAAAAAGTATTGTGATAGGAACTACCACCAATAAGTATTTTGCCGTCAGCTTGTACAGCAACTGCTTGACCTCCACCATAATTAGCCGTGCCAATAAACATGCTCACAAAACCATTTGTACCAAAGTTGTTATCTATTATTCCGTTACTTGTTAGTCGTAGTAAACCAAATCCATTATGGCTACCTGCAATTATTATTTTGCCATCGGGTTGTAAGGCAGCTGCTATTGCACTACCATAAGTAGCTTGTGGCAATAGCAGTTGTCCATTAGTTGCGAATGAACTATCATGTAAACCATTTGGTAAATATCTTGCCACACTAATAGAAAATGTGGTAAAGGAATCGCTTCTTCCAATGGCAATTATTTTTCCATCAGGCTGTAAAAGCATGCTTAAAATTTCATCGTGTTCGGTATGAAAAAAAGAATCTATCACTAATCCGTTGCTACCAAATGTGCTATCTAGATTGCCATTGTTTTGCACTCTGGTAATTTTATATCTGCTTACTTGATTGTAATTGCCATAGCCTCCAATAATTATTTTGCCATCGGGCTGTGCAATACAAGATTTTGCATGTCCACTTATTGTGCTTACTAATTGTCCAGTGTGATTGAAGGTCGTGTCGAGGCTAGCTTGTGCAGATAATGTTTTAGCTAAGCCAAATAAAAAGGCAACAAGAATTAATTTTTTGACAAACATAGATTTTCAAATTTGTATCAAATGTAAGAAGAAAGTCGTAAGGTATAAGGCGTAAGTCGTAAGGCGTTAGTCGTAAGTCGTAAGGTGTAAGTGAGAGGAAATTTGCAGTGGTCAATACATTTGACGCAATGGTTGAAGCAACTGCCATTATTTTTTTATTTGTATTAATGAACTGCAGATGCTATCTATGTTTTTTTCTAATGAACTTTAGAGAAAGTTGCGGAAAGCAGGAGAATGAAACTAAGTAGCGATCTGCTTCATAGAACATTACTTTTTTATTTTACATGATTAGAGGAACTTGTACTGCAACCTATTAATAAAATTAAACAAAAAGGAATAATTTTTTCATATTGTAAAATATTTAATTGTTTTCATAGTAAAAAATCTTTACTTGTCCATTTCGAATTACTGTTACATTTGTTTCATTCAATTTTTTTATTAAGCTATCTCCTGGTTTTATAAATTCATAACATTCATGAGAATTAATACCAAGTTGCGCTTTTGAATAATCTGAAAAAGTTAATTCCATACTACCATGGTCTTCAGTAATTATTTTCTTATCTAATAGAACATTATTAAAATAAGTCATTTTCCAAATTTTTACATTTATTCTTTCTGCATCTATCGCCCCCAAATAACGAAGAAGAAATATAAATAAAATAGCCAATATGGTATAAATAATTGCTTTCATTTATCTATGTTTTTCTTCACCAAACCGATGAAATCCATGTTCACCACCCGCTGTTAGAGATTTGTAATCCCGAACCAATATCAAAGGATTTGTAATCCTTGTGGAGGCGGATGTCATTTTCATTCAATAATAAAAGTTAAAGTTAATTTAGGTTTTTAATTATACATTATAATATTTGTTGGTGAAAAGATCAAGTATGTCGGTGCCCCCAGCCCTGAAAGGGTGACATCTTTTAGAAAGGGGTGAAGCCCCTTGAAATTAAAGAAAGAGAATGAGAAAGGGAAAGAGAAAGAGTGAAAAAAATCGAGTGAAAATGAGAGTGAGAAACAGAGCGAAAGCGAAGAAAAAAAATCAGAGTGAGAATTCGTTCGGGTCGCTACGCTCTCCGTTCTCGTTCTCACTCTGATTTTTTGTGCGGGCGGAGGGACTCGAACCCCCATGTCGAAGACACTAGATCCTAAGTCTAGCGCGTCTACCAATTTCGCCACGCCCGCAATTGGGTGTGATTTTTGATGAGGTGCAAATGTATACTTTTATTTAAATAATTGCCAAATTAAACAGAGGAATGCTTAATTTTATTTTAAAAAGAAATTGATAAATCGTTTTACAACAGAAATCATGGAGGATAATGAACTGGTATTTATTCTTCAAAAAAAGGAAAAGGAAAGTAAAACCTATCTTTTTGCAACCAAAATTATGATGGCAATGGGTGTACTTGTCTCCACTGTGTGGGCAATAGTAGTCTATGCACGTACAGGCGATAAAACACTGATGTGGAGCGTGTTTGCTTTTGTGTTTTGTTTCTCACTTTTGTTTTTTAGCGTTGTTGCATTTATGTTGTATCGATTCAAATTGGGGAAGTACAACCAGGATGCAAAAGAAAAAATGAAGACCATAGAGAAGGCGATTGTTACGGATAAAAAATATATGCACTTGAACGATACGTATCACTTCTATACCGATAGCGAAATAAAATTCAGCATCGAAGTTGGTGAAAATGACTTTGATAAATTGTTAGTGGGTGACGAAATTAATTTAGAGTATGCTACATTTTCGAAAGAGTATTTCGGTTATTTTTAAGGCGTATTGATTTCTCATTTTTAATATTATTTTTACCGATTACATCCTTCCCTATGTCATCAGCTATTTTATTGTCTTTCGTGATTGCCTATTTTGGACTGCTTCTATTGGTGGCTTATTTTACCTCTAGAAAAAGTGACAATGAATCCTTTTTTATTGGCAACAGAAATTCGAATTGGATGCTTGTTGCATTTGGTATGATTGGTACATCGCTGAGTGGAGTTACGTTTGTGAGTGTACCAGGTGGTGTATTAAAAAATGGCTTTGCTTATTTTCAATTGTCTGTTGGCTATTTGTTGGGGTACTTAGTGATTGCATTTATTTTATTGCCACTATATTATAAACTCAATCTAACGAGCATCTATCATTATTTGAGTACGAGGCTAGGTCTAAAAAGTTATAAAACAGGTGCTAGTTTTTTTATACTCAGTCGAACATTGGGCGCCACGGCGCGTTTGTATTTAGTGGTTAATATTTTACAGACTATCATCTTACAAGATATGGGCGTACCGTTTTGGTTGACCACTGCAATTATTTTGGGCATGATTTTGTTATACACTTTTAAAGGTGGCGTGAAGACCATCGTATGGACAGACACTTTACAAACACTTTGTATGTTGGCTGGTTTGGTAATTTGTGTTTGCTTCATCCTACAAAAACTAGATTTGAATATTGGCACTGCCATTCAACAAATGAGTAATAAAGGGTATAGTAAGGTGTGGTTTACAGATCCAAATAGTAAATTATTTTTTGTAAAACAGATTCTCGCTGGTGCTTTTATTACCATCACCATGACTGGTATGGATCAAGAAATGATGCAAAAAAATATTAGCGTAAAAACACTGGGTGGTAGTCAAAAAAATATGCTGACTTTGTCTATTACCATGTTAGGGGTTATCCTTTTATTTTTATTCCTAGGTGGTTTACTGTATTTATTCGCAGAAAGTAATGGAGCCTTCATGCAGAACGATGTATTTACAATTGGTTCAACCAATGTCGGTAAAGACAATTTATTTCCAGCAATGGCACTTCATTATATGCCTCCTGCGTTTAGTATCATTTTTATTATAGCATTAATTAGCGCTTTATTTCCTAGTGCAGATGGCGCTATCACTGCATTGACCTCTAGTTTTTGTATTGATATTTTAGGCATGCAAAGAAGAGAGGATATGGATGAGGTTGCAAAAAAGAAAATTCGTCAAAGAGTACATTTGACTTTTGCAGGTATTTTTTTAATCATCGTTTTGATTTTTAAAATGATCAATGAAGCAAGCATGATTGATGTAATTTTAAAAATTGCAACCTATACCTATGGTCCATTATTGGGTTTATTTACATTCGGTATTTTGACCAAAAGAGTTGTCAAGGATAATATAGTTCCTTACCTAAGCATTACTGCTCCATTGATTTGTTTTTTGCTAGATAAAAATCAAGCCGCACTTTTTGGAAAATATGAAATTGGAAATGAGTTACTCATCTTCAATGGCCTTTTAACCTTTTTGTTTCTCTTTTTATTTTCTAAAAAAAATACGCCAGCTTTATAAATGGAACATGCACTTACCTCGGAGGCTATTCATCATTATTGTGAAAATCATACCACAAAAGAAAATGAATTATTGTATGACTTAAATAGACAAACGCATTTGCGAACCGAATTGCCTATTATGTTGTCGGGGCATTTGCAAGGCAGTGTTTTGAAAATGATAAGCCAAATGATCCGTCCTCAGTATTTATTGGAAATAGGCACTTTCACAGGCTATTCGGCTTTATGTTTGGCTGAAGGCTTACAAGAAAATGGGAAATTAATTACAATAGACAACCATGCAGAACAAGCGGAAATAGCGAAAGAATATTTTTTGAAATCGCCTCATAAAGACAAAATAGAATTGCTGCTTGGTAATGCAATAGAGATTATACCAACCCTCGATTGTTTATTTGATTTGGTATTTATTGATGCGGATAAAATTAATTATACAAACTACTTGGATTTAGTAATAGATAAAGTGAAAAGCGGTGGATATATATTGGCAGATAATGTTTTGTATAATGGAGAAATATTGCATCTCGAATCGGCTGGAAAAAATGCGAAGGCAATGCATAATTATAACGAAAAAATAGTAAACGACTCAAGATTAGATTCTGTACTTTTACCGCTTCGGGATGGTATCATGATATCCAGAAAAAAATAAGGAATAAACTATGCATATAAAACAAACATTATTATTAATTGCATTCTGCACTTTTAGCTTAATATCATTTGCACAAGATGACCAAGATATAAAAGCTTATATTGAAAAATTTAAAGGATTAGCTATTGAAGAGCAAATGCGTAGTGGCGTTCCGGCGGCAATTACACTGGCACAAGGAATTTATGAAAGTGATGCTGGTAGAAGCGTTTTGGCTATCGAAGGAAATAATCATTTTGGGATCAAATGTAAAAGCACCTGGACAGGTGAAACCATATTACACGACGACGATAAAAAGCAAGAGTGTTTTAGAAAATACCCTAGTGCAGAACAATCTTATATCGATCATTCTGATTTTTTAAAGGGTAGTAATCGCTATCATTTTTTATTTGAATTAGAAATGACCGATGCTATGGGCTGGGCTAGTGGCTTAAAGCGTGCGGGCTACGCAACAAGACCAGACTATGTTTCGAGATTATACAATTTGGTCGAGAAATATAATTTGCAACAATACACTTATGAAGCTTTGGGAAGATCGATTCCTGTTGTTGGAGAAGTGGTGCCAAATACGGATGCTTTTTCCAATTTGAAGAATGTATCGGATCCATCTACTTTTTATAAAGGGATAAAAGGCTTTTGGGCGAAGAAAGGTGATATTTTATTAGATAAAGCCATTGAAAATAATATTCGCTATGCAAAATTATTAAGCTTGAATGATTTGGATGACAAGCCGTTGGAAACGGATATGTTTATTTTTACTGAAAAGAAAAGAAAAGTAGGAACTGTTGAATTTCATATCGTGAAGCCAAATGAAAGTATGTTGCTCATTGCGCAAAAGGAAGCCATTCTGTTAGACAATCTGTTTTTGTTTAATAATATGATTCCTGGACAAGAGCCAGAAGTAAATGAACAATTGACTTTGCAATATAGAGCGTATAGTGCGCCCAAATTGAAGCAAAAATTTTTGGCAACTATACCTAGAGAAATTAAAAAGGAAGAACCTAAAATAGAAGTGGTTAAAGTAGAAAAAAAAGCAGAACCAATTCCTGTATCCATTTCTACGCCAATTCCTACGACTATAAAGAAAGAGATAATAAAAGAGCAAACGGAACCTGCTCCTGTTTTGGTAGTGAAGAAAGAGAGTCCTGTTGAAATGGATACAGTGAAAATGGAAAGTGCACAAGAAACGGTAACGGCAAAATCTACTATAGATGCAAAGCCTGTCGAAATGGAAGTGAAACAAGATCCGCCCCCAATTGAAGTAGAGAAAAAGCAAGAGGCGATCATTGAACCAGTGAAATTAGAGGCTAAAGTAGATACCAATAATGAAGCCATTTTGGATGCTGAAAAAGCAAAACGAATGGAGGCACTTTTGAATAGTAGTTCTTTGGTGAAAATACAACAACCTGTCATTGTGAAAGACACTGCCGCTTTGGATAAAGGAGAAAAATTGGTGTCTATTACTTATGGGAGTGCATCAAAAGCAGCGGAACCGAAACCGGTAGAACCATTGCCTGTTAAGGTTGCCAATGAAAGGAGATATGATGAGCCGAATGTGAGTGATACAGTTAAACAACTAAAACGAAGATTTGATCCAATCATTTATAAGGCATTACCTACACGAAAAAAGGTTGAGCCAAGCCCTAAGGCAAGTGTAGAAACAGCACCAAATAATGCTGTGAAACCAGATGCTAAAAAAGGAGCCGAGAGTAAAAAAGCACTGGCTGAAAAAGAAGCAAAAAGATTAGCGGAAGAGAAAAAAAATGATATCAAGAAAACACAAACTGGTATAGTTAGAAACGCAAAAAAAATTGCCGCACAAAAGGAATTGGAAGAAAGAGAAGCGAAAAAAGGACGAGGTGCTGATCGTAATAAAAAGAAAAATAAAGGTGATGCAGAACCTAATAAAGCAAAGGGAAAAGTGGTGAACGAAAAGGCGAAAAAAGAAAAGAATAAAAAGAATGAGCCTGCAGCTAAAAAGAAAAATAAAAAGTGATGATGACTATAAATGTCTTAGATAAAAAATTTGTACCTTATTTATCTGCAGAAACAATCGCCAAGCGAATTGAAGAATTGGCAGCGAAAATAAATGAGGATTATGCCGATAAGAATCCAATTTTTATTGGCATTTTAAATGGCTCCTTTATGTTTGCTTCCGATTTGTATAAGCAAATTACAGTAAGCTCTACTATTTCATTTATTAAATTGGTTTCCTATAAAGGAACTACATCCACTGGTACAGTCATTACTTCTATTGGACTAGAAGAAGATTTAACAGGAAGAAATGTGATACTCATTGAAGATATAGTGGACACAGGAAAAACCCTCTCAGAATTTTTGCCAACGATACAAAAACAGCAACCTAACTCTATTAAAATTTGTACGCTACTGCAAAAGCCAGAAGCCTTGCTGCATCCTCTTGAAGTGGATTATGTTGGCTTTCAAATTCCGAATAAATTTGTAGTTGGATTCGGATTAGATTATGATGGTTATGGAAGAAATTTAAAAGAGATTTATCAGTTGGATTAGGATTGGAATGTAATTTAATATTGATTAATGGACACGGGTTGCAAACCCGCGCCAGCCAGGGAGGATTAGGGTTGGAGTGTAATATAATATTGATTAATGGACACAGGTTGCAAACCCGCGCCAGCCTCGAGAAACTTAGCAAATGGATAAATGCTTTTACCTACATTTTTATAAATTTTATATTCCAATTCATGCCGTCTTTTTTATTGTGAATGATAAAAAAGTAAACACCCGGAACTAAATTAGAAACTGAGATATTTGTTTCTCGTCGATCTTTATTCAGGAAGCCAACTGACATCTTAACGCCAGTTGTATTGATAATTTCATAAGTTGCGTCTTCTAAAATTGCTTGGTTTTCACTCCGTAAAGTTATTTGGTCAGAAGCGGGTGATGGATACAAAACAAAATTTGATTTGTAGTCGTTGAGTGTTGGGATAAAATTGGGTAATTGTTGGAAATAGGCTTTAAATAATAAGTTAGATTGCAAGGTATCATTGAACACGGAGTCTTGAATATTCGCTATTTGTCCGTTTGCTCCCCAATATAAAAAGTGATAACCTAGATTTGCAATTGCTTCAATTTTTACAGGTAGTCCATCAAAATAAACACCATGCCAAGGATATGTATCCGGGGTGATTGTACTAATATGAATTTTACCTGCTCCTGCTGGATAAATATCAAGAGTTAAATCAATTTGCTGTGGTAAATTATAATTATTTTGAATGTGGTTTCTAACTTGCGCACTTCTGCAAACAAGTTCACTATCTAAACTTAAATAATTATTGTAAAACTCATTCATCTGTAAAGGAATACTACCTGCATTGCCCCAACGTGTATACTCATTCGGCATTTCTAATACGGTTTGATTAAACATAAAAGTATTGATACTTCTAAGCCTCGATGTATCGTAACTCGTATTCATCACATCCGCAAATCGATTAATAAAGTAATTATGAAAGCGTTGATTTTGCATACTCTTCAACCAAATATTAATATAAGGATTGTTTGTACTTTGGCTTAGCATAAAAGCAATATGATCAAATGTGCAGTTTGTCCAACCATTTGGATTTAAAGCAAGTTCTTGATCAATTATACAAAACCGATATCGATTTGCAGTCTTGTCTGATCGATAAATTTTAATATTATTGGAAGGCCAATCAGTGTTACCCATCCACGATTCACCAATAATGTAATCATTGTAATATTGCATATCAAAATAATGATCGGCACTATCCCAATACGATGGGCTATTTGCATTGAGTGCATTAAATGAATTATATGCTGCAAGAAAAGTGTCTACTGGATTACCTGCCACCGATCGTAGAACGCCTTGATAGTAGGCACTTTTAGATAAAATATCAACTGTTTTTGTATCGGCGGTATCTTGGAATTTGAAAAAGTCCGCATCAAATTTCTCTCGTAATTCATACAGGCCCCAATATTGACCATTGATATAAACTGAGACAGGACGCCATGCAGAATAATAATTATGAGTCTCTTCTGCCAACATGCGAACCTGAGCAGCGTCTTTGTAAGGGAGTTTTAAATATTGATTACTACCATTTCGTAAATAAAATTTATTGTATTTTGTTCTATTCGGTTTGTTTGGAATCACTGGATAATTTATTTTGCCATCACCAACAACAGCATCATCCAAATCAAGTCTGAACGATTTTTGTGGTGCAAATCGACTTCCCCCAAATCCTCCATCTTGAATCATACCAGAGTGTTGCGAAAAAAGTAATGTATGCAAGGAGGTCGAATCAAAATAGTCTACATAAGCTGCTTTCATCCAATCATTTCCAGGGTTATCAAAATTTCCTTGCGCACCAAATAAGTTGGCGCTATCTGTTATTACGGATAAAATCGGGGTGGTATGATTTAGGTTAAATAAATAAGAGGCATTGCTAATGGAGCTCGGTATAGCACCTGTTTTAAAGGCACGTGCTTTGAGAGCTGTATTTTGAAATATATAAATTGGACTACCTGTGTACAATAATGAATTTGATGTTGGATCTTTACCATCTAATGTATAGCGAATGCTTGAATTGCTGCCATTGGGATTGAGTATACTTACATAAAAGGGCGTATTGTAAACGCCAGGGATTACAGAAAATGTAGGCGCTAAGGCAGTTCCATTTAATGCCATTGAACTATTATTGCTCGAGCCAGGTGTAGCAGGATAAAACAAAGTATGATTAGATGAAGCATTCGGCAAACTACCATTACTAACATCAATTGATCCACATTGTACGAGTAAACTACTTTGCAAAATGGTAGAAGGATTATACAATGAAATAGTTTCACCCGAATTAGAAATTTTAAAATTGGTATGAAAATTATTACCGCTATTCGGTGCAAATTTATAAGTCAAATTTGAAATGGATGTGAGGTTCATGCCAATATCGATATAGTCGTAAACGGCGGGATCTGGCGACACAACATCAAAAGCTAAGGTCGTAATATTACCCGCACTTAATCCAGCCGCGCTTAATTCGGAAGCTAAAATTAAAAATTGATTTCGTGCACCCCAATACCAATTTCCATAAGGAGCTGGATAATCAGTTGGTCCATTCTGAATAGTGCCAGTGCCTATTGTCATTCCATTTAGTCGCATATTTGGTCTTTGCATAGCCGTTGTTCCATAAATAAAACTACATGCTCCGGCATTCCCATCTTGAAATCCATATAAGGAAGAATTAAAAGAGGTAGCACTTTGTTTAAATATTGAATTGGTAGTATACCCAGCAGAACTAAAGCTACACACATTAATGAGTACATTACTGGTGCCATCCCAATAGAAAGGTGTGCTTAAGGTATGCGTATTCCAACCTGCAGCCGCACTAAAAGTACCCGAATTTATGACTGGAGTAAATGGTGAAGTGACCATATAATTTTTACCACTACAATAAATAACTTCAAAAGCATTAGGCATTAAATTGAAATGTGGAAATACCCATTGTGTCGGCTGACTGCTCGTATCCGTTAAAGAATAATTATACAAGTCAATGACGCTGCCAGTTGGATTATACAATTCAATCCAATCTGTATAATCGCCTTCTTCATCAACAATACTGGAATAATTTTTATTGCTTCCTTCATTAATCACAGCTTGTGCTTGTACATAATTGGAAAGTGTACAGAGTAGGATAAAGAGTATACATTTTTTCATGAAGTCTATATTTTGCTCTAAATGTAGTACTCAATAAATTATTAAAAGAATAGAAGGATTTTTTTACGCTATGAATTTTGTGTTCATGCAAAAGTTCGTAGCAAGATAGTTTGTAAAATTTGTAGCTCTGTTTTCGTTCTTGAAGATAATGTAATTAGAAAATATTCAATGTCAGAAACCTTACTTCATCCCCTTGCGTTGGATTACGTTGGAATTCAAATCACGAATAAAATTGTAATTGGTTTTGGTTTAGATTATGATGGTTATGGAAGAAATTTGAAAGAGATTTATCTGTTGGCGTAATTTATAAGTTTTGACATTAAAATATTTTAGTCGTTGGTGATAACACCAACAACGGCGTAATTAGAAAATATTCAATGTCAGAAACCTTACTGCATCCCCTTGCGTTGGATTACGTTGGATTTCAAATCACGAATAAAATTGTATTAGGATTTGGATTAGATTATAGAGGTTATGAATCGAATTTAAAAGAGATTTGTCAGTTGGCGTAATTTATAAGTTTTGACATTAAAATATTTTAGTCGTTGGTGATAACACCAATAACGGCGTAAAACTGTGTGTTGTGCGTTCGGCATTATTTCTCAAGTTTTAATCCAGTTGCTTTTATTAATTGTATAAATCTTCCAATTTCTGTAGATTCAATAGTTGTGTTAACCTTTTCATTTAACAATTCGTTTAACAAATTTTCTAGAGTTAAAAATTTTATTTTCACTTTATTCTTTCCGTTGTTAGATAAATTATCTAAAAATAGTTTACAATTCTTAAAATCGTCTATTTTTCTGGATTTGTTTATTTTAATTTTAGTAATAGCAATATAATAGGTGAAATCATATGAGTCAGTTTCGTTAAAAATTTTATCTCTAAATGCTTTCGCCCAAGTTGGCTCTACTAATTCTCTAAATTTTTTCCACGCTTCACTTGTTCCAACTCTTTTTTTTCTTTTGTTTTCATCATTTAAATGTTCGTAAAAAAAGTCAATATCAAAACCGTCTTGCCAAGATTTACAACTAATTGCAGAAACTTTGTTTTCATTCTCTTCGCCTAAATGAATTGCAATTACATCTATGTCAGAAGATACAGAATATTTGCTTTTTTCAATATTGGTTAAATTTGTAATATCTTCAATTGAAGGTTTAAACTTTACATTATGCTTTGTAAATGTTTTTGGTTTCCTTAAAAAATAACCATCTACTAATTGTTCAAGTATGTCTTCTTTCATTTTTTAGTAATGTGGTTCAAAATATTTATATAAAATCTCAGTACTTAATTCAGTTCCAAGTTTATCCCAGCCGTGAATTCTATTATTTGTCATTCTGTGTGATAACTCACAAATTAAATTACCTGTTTCTTCTTCTATCACAAAACTAAAATGCCAAGGTGAATATTTCCATTCTTTGTCATTATATGGATAAGGTGTTTGAAATTCACCTTTGTTTTCGTTAAAAGTAAATTCAAAACCTGATAGTTCTTTAAATTTCAGTTTCTGTATTTCTGTTAATTTCATTTTAGCACCTTTTGTTTTATGCTGACGCACAACGTTCCGCGCATAGGCCTTGTGCGGGCATTCGAAGAACATCAGTCGAGTAAAAGTACTAAAGATAAATAGAATTCCAAATGTTCAGTTACTTCCTCAAGCCCGCATTAGGCTTATGCGCTGTTATAGCTAGTAAATCACATTTAG
>CANJRV010000019.1 GCA_947476825.1 Bacteroidota bacterium
CTATCATAAAATCAATGCCAAGTATTTGCAAAATTATTTAGATGAGTTCTGTTACAAATTAAATCGAAGATATTTTGGCAAAAGACTTTTTGATAGACTCGTTGTAGCAGTGGCTCAGAATCTTGTGGCAAACTAAGACAGAATCAATACAATAAATCTTTCTCTTACATTTGTTTACATAAAAATAAATGAAAGATGAAAAAAATATTAACTCTTATAGCATTTTGTTTCATCGGGCACTATGCATTTGCACAAGTAGATTTCACACTTGGACTCAAAGCCTATTATCCATTTACTGGAAATGCGAATGATTTAAGTGGTAATAATAATAATGGAACTGTTTATGGCTGTGTATTAACAACAGGTAAGTTGGGATTGCCAAACACCGCCTATTATTTTAATGGAACAAGTGATTATATTGAAGTAGCTAATAGTCCATCACTTTCTCCAACTTTGTTAACCATGTGTGCTGTGGTGAAACCAGAGGGATTTTATACAGGGACTTGTCAAAGCAATGTGATATTTTGGAAAGGGAATAATTTTCTAACTGGTCATTATGGACTTACATTTTCTGATCAAGTTTTTGATAATGGGAATTGTACTAGCCTGGATACTTTGCATGAAACCTTTTATGGAGAAATTTCGTCGAACAGTGGTTCATCGATTTATACGCCTTATATAGCACGTAATATCTGGTATTGTATTATTTGTACTTATGATGGCGACTCTACAAAAATGTATATAGATGGGAATCTAAAGTATTCAGTGTCTACGCCAAGTCCGATTGGTGTGAGTACTTCACCGCTCGATATTGGACATGATATTTATGATGCCTTGTTTCCCTATTGGTTTCATGGAGTGATGGACGAAATAAGAATTTACGATAGGGTATTCAACAATGAAGAAATTAATTCTTACTGCAATTTATCAACCAGTATTAACGACGAAAAAATCCTTACTTCTGTAAAAATAAGTGATGTCTCTGCAAGTGGAACGTTCGGTTTACATTTTGAGGAATCATTCAATTCAGTTGTTGTACATGTGTATAATAGTATAGGACAAGCAATAGTTTCGAAACAAATGCAACAGGTTATTGCAGGCACTGAGCAAAGGGTAGACATATCTAATTTAGCGCAAGGGATTTATTTTCTAGATATTATCGCTGATAAAAAACATGTCTTCAAGAAACTTAGGAAGTAATATTGAAATGATGGAAATGAATTAACAAGGAAGGCTTCGCTCCAAGCGAAGCCTTCCTTACCATTAAAAATAAAATGCACGCATTCTTAAACCCCCATTCGTATTGTATTCTAGCGTCGGCATAGGCAATTTTAATTTTAAACTATTTAATAATTTAAGTGCTTTGAATCGTTTTCCTTTCCATTCTATTTTACTCAAATCAATATCTGGAGAAAGATAAAATTGTCGGCTTCTTACAATATCCGTTCTGTCATAATAAATGCCTGTTTTTTTATCTGTCCAAAAATTGTCATAACCGCCATAAAGCCCATCCACACCATACCCTACGGCTATGTTGAACCACTTAGGTAAACGACTATGCTTGGCAAAGGACCACAGGTTTGCACTAAGCCAATACGATTGTCCATTGTAATCTTTCAATATTCTTTCAGGCAATGAAGCACCATATAAATTGTTTGCTTTTTGGTCTAAAATAGGATCGGTATAATTCACGCGATGTGCAGAAAACTTAAATTGAATTCTTTGTTCTCCCCATGCATATTCTTGTGAAGCAAATAGGAGAGAGCCACTTGTATTCGCAGCCATATCTCCCAAACTGAATCCCCATTCTGAGCTAAAGCCATCTAATATTTCAATTACACTTTCGTAGGCGATACCCATGCCTGCGCCATAGATAGCAGCACGTTTGCGCGGAATTCCTGACCATCTAAAAAGACCAGCACTGCATTGCGCTCCCCAATAAGCACTCCAAGCATGACCCACTTTATCTATTTGATTCCATTCGCCAATATCATTAAATAAATGAAAATTACTTCTTGGATAATTCTCATACCAAGCTTGATTTAATACTACCATACTGCTCACCCATACAGTCCCTTGCCCTATGCTTACGGTACGCAGACGGGTTGTATTCAGACTATCTGATGGTAATAGAAAGGATTGGGTTTTGTGTTGACCAAATGAGTTGGTACTAAATAAAACAAGTAGTATAAAAACATAACGGATGCCTTTATATGGCATAGATTTCAGGCTACTTTGAAGAAAAGTAGATTTGATGTCTAGTGAATGGAAAAAGTCTGCCAAGGAGAAAATATAATCTCGCAAATATATTAATTAAAACTCCTTTGCGCTACGTAACATCTCCGCATAACTTTGTTTTTGATGCATCGCACGACAAATGAGTGCAAGACGTTTAGCCTTTGTTGGATCTGTTTTGGCAGAGTCTACATATTTGCTATAGTAATTTTGATGTGAGCGAGGCATGGTATTAAAATGAGAGTAGCCTATTTTATCTTCCTGCAAACATTCGAGCAACAATGCATTCAATTGATATTCTTCGTTGTCCTTTATTAATTGAACAGTAATCATTTCACCTATAGGCTTTTGAATTATCTTTCGCATCTCTAAATTAATGGGTAAAATAAAATTGCCTTTTCCCATGGGTAATAAAGCAACGCCATTTATTTTTAGAGTATCCAAAATACCTTTTACTCGAAACGATTTTTTATATTTTGGATATAGTTGATTCGCAATGTCGGATGGAATATGAATATAGGTCCATCCAGATTTTTCACCTTTCTCTTCAAATTTTTCCAGTGTAGCTTTGAATGAAATCATACACAAATTTTTTATTTACCAGCTATTTGATTTATTTTTTACAACGGTAAATACGCGAGATAAATTAAAGCCTAATTGGAATTCGCCATTTGTCCAATCTTCTGTTGTCTCTGTAATGAAGGCTCTTTCATTCATGCCTCTCGCGTTACTTAGATGTAGTTGAAACACATGTCCACCAGTTTCTATATCAAATCCAATGGAGAGTGGAACCATGTTATAATCTTCACGAGCACCATAAACAATTGGGTAAGTATCCAGAATAAGTGCGGTTCTATTGCTCAATTTTACTCGCGCACCAATACCAACCGCAACCATATCATTTTTGTCTGATTTCAAATCTACCAAATTACGATGAATCAATGTAGGAGAAAGTTGTAAGGTATATTTGTCTCCCAATTTTCTACCTGCTATGAGTTGATGAAAATAGCCAACACGATTCGAAAATTTGTTTAAAGCTTCATTCGTAATTTTAGATGAATTAATGGTGTAACCAGAAGCCCAAACGATAGACAATGGGAATGAATTGCTGCCTTTGCTTTGGTGTGCAATACGATATTTTACAAATCCATCTGCTTCTTTATGAAATGAACTACGTCCAATTCCAATGGTCAAATTTTTTGAAACACCATAATCGAAACCGATTCGCATACTCGCTTGATCGAATCCAAAGAGTTCACTAAATCCATCTCTAATCATGCCAAAGCGATGTAAAATTCTAAAATCTAAAACACCTTTGCCAAGCATTTCAATGGAATGCCCCATTATCACTCTTGGCGATTTGAATGCATTATTGACATACTCTTTTGTTTTATTATTATCACCTAAAAGGCTTTCTACATCATCTTTTGTGGCATTTTGTGCTTGGCAATTTTGCAATGCAAAAAAACAACAAGCAAAGCCAATCCACACTTTGGAATAATTCATGGTATACAATTATGGGTTTATTATTTTAATGCGTCAAGCGAACAATTGACACTTATTTTTACGTCCTTCGAAATCTTATCTTTTACTGCCCCTGGAATGGCAATATTATAATCTGCACAAAGAACAGTAAATGAAGAAATCAATGTAGGTTTCCCATTTTTTACAACAATCTTCCCTGTCGATTTAATATCTTTTGTAGTGCCGTGAATGGTTAGTTTACCTACAACTTCAGCATCGTATTCGCCATCTTTCGTTAGATTGATAGATGTATAATTTGTAATGGTTCCTTTGAAACTAGATTTCGGAAACTTATCGCTTTCCATATAATTTTCATTAAAATGTTCTTGCAATAATTGTTTGTCGAATACGAAACTTTTATTTTGTAGAATAAAATCTAAGCTACCCGTTTTGGTATCATATAAGCAAGCTACCGATTTATTCGTACCAATTATTAATTCTAAAGGTGTTTTAGAAACGAATTCAATGGTACCTGTTTTCGTCATCATTTTTTGTGCTCCAGCTTGAATGCTACATAATGTTAGGAAAGAGATAAGTATATTTTTCATATTTATTTGTTTTTAAATTGAGAACAGAAATTCATTTCAACGGTATTACCAAGTCCTAAATCATTGTCTATAGCATAGCCTGTCATGAAGCCTTGTATGGCTATTGGGTCAAGTACTTTACAAGATTTAAATTCATCTTGGTGACGGATATCTATTTGACAAATCACACAAGAAAGACTATTCGTATCACCAATTTCGATAGTGGTCGAATTGGAATCTACGCTAATTTTTTTGATGCACCCCTTCATGCAAACAATCTTATCTTTAAGTTGAGAAAGGGAGGCAGTATCCTTAGAAACTTTTTCCATTATTTCTGGAAAAGTAAAAGTAACATCCGGTTTTTTATCAGAATTATCTGGGGGTGCTTTATGCACATACTGCCAAACCCCAAATACAGTACACAGGCCTACTAGACAAGCGATGAGGAAGTATTTCAGTTTTTTGTTCATATAATATTTAATTATTTTGTGCGCCTCTATTTACCCAAGTTTGGATTTTTGAAATGATACAATCATCCAGCTTTCCACCAGCGGGGGGCATATTTCCCGAATTCATTCTTTGAAGAATATTGGTGTAATTATTTTTGACATCATTATAGGTTTCTAATGATAAGCCTGCAGAGGGAGAGGAACCGCCATGGCAACTTGTGCAATAGTCTGTCATGATTACACTTATCACTTCCCCATATTTTGTATTGATGGTATCGCAAGTTCCAGTTGATCCTAATATAGTTTGCTTATTGTGGTAAGTACAACTTTGAATAACTACACCAATAGTGATAAAAAAAAGTGCAACAATAAGTGCACTTTTTGATGGAATATTTTTTATGTTTTGGAAGAAAAGCATGGGATGAAATATGAAGGATAAACTAAAGTTGTTTAAACAGTTGCTAAAAGTAAAAACGTATTAGATATAAATATGTTAAGTAAACGATAATTGTATTATTTATTTGAATGAAACTGCGACTTACCGATGGGAATTTTTACATGACGGTAGTGAATTTAAAAGTCAAATATTAGGGCAGCTTTCAGGTCCAATCTATGAACACAAGAATGTTTTTATGTGTGGTGTAGGTAGTGGTCTTTTCATAAGAACCCATGCGGAATTCATCAACAATTGCAATAAAAAAACCACAACTAATTGTTGTGGTTTTTTTAGTAGATTTTTCATTTAGCGAAGCAAAGTTAAATCGCCTTTATAGGTTAGGATTTTATCGTTTCTGAATTTTACCTTAATGATGTAGTTATATGTGCCCATTTCTGCATCACGTCCTTTATATCTTCCATCCCAGGCAGCAGTTAATTTGTTGGTATGATATACTTGATTACCCCATCTATCGAATAGAACGACATCTATACCTATGGCATCTTTGCCCACTTCAATCACAAACAAATCATTGTGTCCATCATTGTTTGGAGAGAAGGCGTTTGGAATAAAAATAGTTGTATTTACCTCTGTCAATGTTGGTAACGGTGGCGGTGGCGGTGGCGGTGGTACATATTCGAAATTAGCTACTACAACTTCTTGATCCATATAATTTAAAGTGACAGTCTTGTCGGTTAAAGATGGAGCAATAAATGTATTTGGATTATTCTTTTGCCAGGTAATAAATTTATAGCTTACAATTGGTGTTTCAATTAAGTTATAGGTTAATCGTCTATCTAATTTTATAGTTGTAGGATAAGTTGGGATGACATTTCCATTCAAGGTAATAGTTCCAGTACCTGGTGGATTAACATCGAAAGTCACGTCTACGGAATCGTAATTAAAATATTTGAAGAAGGCTATAACAGAATCTTTTTTCTTGAAATTATATTGCACTAAATCTGTAGTTACATTCGGGTTGATAGTATTCAACGGTTCTTGTTTTTCCCAATGATCAAATGCCCAATATTGACCAGCGGTTGGCGTAGCTTTTAATGTATAAATGGAATCGCCAGCAATAGTTTTACTCCATACATAAGGGGATTGTAAAACATTATCCATTCTAATGTTTCCACTATTTGGCGGACTAACATTTAATTTCAATAATTGTGGATTCAAATCTAAGCAGGTATCCAAAGCTGCTGCAATAAAGCCACATCTAGACGTAATCCATGTGCGCATAGAAGCAACATTGGTATTCCAATTGGCTAAGGTTCCACCCCAACGTATTGCTTGTCTATTCATTTCCGGAGAAAATATATTCACCACGGAATCAAAATGCGCTAAAATATTTTGACATTCAAATGGACCATTTAACATGTCTATCCAATTATCCTTGAAAGTTTGTGTAAACTCTGGATTATTGAAGAGCTTAGTGAGCATATCTGTATGCTTAATACTGGGGTTATTTTGAAATAATGAGGTTGGTTCGCAAGGGTCATTCGTAGGACCAGTGGTACCAACTCCTGTATAATTTGGATTATTTAAACCACAAATGGCATCTTCATCCCATAAAGCATAACGCCATTTAACTGGGTTATTATTTCCTCTCCCTCTCCACCACATGGTATTCCAATTGAGCCAATCGTGATTGACTAGATATTCATTGAAGATAAAATATTGAATAAAACTTTTGACATTTAAAAATTCTTTTACATGATCATAATTTGCAGGAACGGACATAGGATTGGTCATAATATAATTATATAAATTCACCCAACCTGTATCACTTCCCATTCTAATATTAAGTCCACCCCAATAGGAAAGATGATCCACTTTTGTTTTGGATTTGTTGTAATAATATTTAAAGAACCCCTTGTCCACTCTTTCTCGCATATCATAAACACCCCAATATTGTCCATTAATAAAAACAATGGAGGGTCTGAATCGACGGAAGTCCATATCTAAATTATATTTTTCAGAAAGTGTCATTGCAAACACATCTCTAAAGTGGCAAGAGTTTCCTGGACCTAAAGGGAAGTTGTCTGAAGAACCGGCCTTCAAGATAAAACGACTGAATGTATCACGCGGTGTTGTTGACCAAAATGCGCCAGAAAATTCCGCTTTTGTTCCAGTTTCGTCAAATGCTTCAATATCCATTCCCTTTTGCGCATAAGCCCATGAATCATTACCATGCCTAGTAGCCAATATTTCCTGCTCAAATTGTTGGGTAAAATTGTTGTCAAAAAACTCTAAGGAAGACCAAGCTGGTGTGGCTGCTCCGTGAAATAAGTAGGCGCCGTTATTCGCACTTGCTGTTGTAAAAGGGCCGCATAATGAAATAACATCATAGCGAGGATCTACAGCATCATTGATAAAATAGGTATTTGTTTCTATAAAACTTGGTAAGATGGAAGGGTTGCTACTAAAGGCTCTTGCGCGAATGGCAACGGTAGCTGGCACTGCAATAGGCACTGTGAAAGCTGTTGATGTTGTTACTGGAGGTGTGCCATTTGTTGTATAATAAATGGTCACCCCAGGATCTGGACTACTGATAGAAATATTTTGCGCAGCTGCATAATTGCCAGGTCCTATATTGAAAACTGGTTTTGTTGCATAAGCGGTATAGGCTGTTTGTGCGCCGTTGGAAGCATTCGGCGTTGGTGTTGTAAATATGCCCCAAGTAGCTGCGCCATCTGTAGTTCTACCTCTTGAATGACCGCGTTGTGTTAATTTGCATTGTAACGAATCAACAACGATACCAGCTGCATTGGCTAAAATAATCCAATTGCCATGGGTCTGTGTCAATTTAAGATTGGGGTGTATTTGGCCACCGCCTGTTACCAAATTAGCACCACTTGCAAAAACCATTTTACGTGCGCCAGGTGCAATGGTTGTGGCGCCTACAGGGATTTGCCAATTTTGAATATTGCTTGGTTTATCGCTTAAGTAATAACCTGCTAGGTCTACCGTTACAGCTCCAGTATTGTATAATTCTACCCAAGATTCAAAATTCCCAAATGCATCTGCATAGGAATTATAATTAGAACAAGAGTATTCATTAATTACAATTTGTGTTTTGCCTACAAACACACTTAGAAGTAATGAAAGAGAAAGTAATAATTTTTTCATGTTTTATTTTTGATATAAATTCTTGTGAGAGGACGTTTAAAGAGGGTTTAAAGTTAGCAAAAAGAAATTAATAACCCAATTAATAGGGGAAATTCGACGTATGTAAAAAAACAGGATGTTTCGACATGCAGTTTGTTAGTGTAAAAAGCCAAATTGTTATTCAGTACAGAAACATACTTTTTATTTCAATACAGGGTTAATCTGAAACTCAGCAAACTTAGGATCTTCACCACCAGGATAGATGCGAACGTCTATCCCAAATTGAGTTCGAATACGATCCGCATTTTTTTGACCTTCTGTAAAAGTTGGATTAATCATGAAGGCGGTATTGAAAAAATAGGAGGCTAATTCATAACGCTGCATGGCTTCATAAACTATGCCCATATTATTATAACTTCTATATGCACCTGGCGTACATTGAATAGATTGTTTATAAAAATAAAGACAAGAATCTGGAATCAATTTGACATCAGTATAAGCTCGACCAAGATCGCCCCAAACTTCCCCAAATCTTGGATTGATTTCAACAGCACGATGCAACAATTTTAAGGACTCATTAAAGTCTTTCATTTTTTGCACTGTATCTTTTTTTTCTGCAATGGCTCTTTCTAATAGTTCATTGCCATAATGTCTATTATTCTGCGCACTATTATTTCCAGAAGAAATGTCGGTGGAGAAAAGTACAAAATTCGATTTCCAAGCTTTGTTTCTATCAATCGTTTTAAACGAATACAAACCAAAAATGACTACTACTAAAAGCAATATTCGCTTATCTGCCAGCAAAAATTTGAAACTAGAATTTGCAGAACTTACCGTTGAATCTTCCTCCTCCTCTAATTTTAATTTAAACAAATGCGCGAATAAAAAAATAACTGCGATACAAAAGCCTAATGAAGATGCATACAAGAATCGTTCTGCCATGATACCACCCCTTAACCAAACAAATCCCATGGCTGGTAAAAAGGTCACAAAGAACACGGACAAGGCAAATCCCCAAATGGATTTTTTCATAATTTCTTTGATTGTTAGATAGAGCAATCCAAAAAATAAAAGTAATCCAATTAGGGTGATTGGATTAGAGAAAGCCCCTTCTGGTATGAGATTATAAGAGTAATCATAACGCAATAGGTAAGGTGCAACAAGGATTTTAAGACAATAAGCAAAAATGCTCATGCTACTCAAAAATTTAGTTTCAACGTATGGATAATTATTCATCTCATCAAATGAAGCATCTTCCACTGGACCTAGAACAATGTTTTTATGGATATAAAATAAAACCACCATAGCCAATATTGGCAGCACTTTCACGATAGATTGCATAATTGTTTTTTCTCTAAAAAAATAAAAACAGGCTGGTAATAAAAGGAGAGTGGTGATGGCAGTTTCTTTTGATAATAAACCTAAGTAACAAATTATCATAGCCATGATGATATACGTTTTTTTGCTGTCACCATCCCAACGTAACATAATATACAAAGTACTTATTATGCCTAAGAAGCTAAAAATTTCATCTCTACTTTTTAGGTTAGCGACTACTTCTGTATGTGCAGGATGGGCAATGAAAAGTAAGCAAATAAAAAATGGAATGACCTTATTGTATTTTGTAAATAAGGTCTGTAATAGTAAGCATAAAACAAAACCAGTTAGTGCATAATAGAATACATTGAAAAAGTGACTCACATGGGGATTACTTCCGAAAAATTGATGTTCAATCGCAAAGGTGATTAAGGAGAAGGGCCTGAAATATCCATAAGAATGATTCGCAAAATGCCATAGATCTACTTTTAATATATCGCTAATGCCAGCGAAGCCTTTTTGTACAAATTGATTCTCCGTAATGGCTGCTGAATCGTCTAGTACATACCCATGTTGAAAGGTGTTGGCATACAGGAAAAAAGCAAATATGGCAATGATACTTGGAAATAAATAATCCTGTTTTTGTTTGATGTATGGTGCAGCCTCTTGGCTTGTTTTTTTTGTTGAAGCTGCAGTTTTTGTAGCAATTGGTCTATTTTGCTTTGGAAATGATTTTGCCATACCTGTATTTTTTTTGAAACCAAATGTAATTCCGATTCTTGAAATTATTACACATTTTAAAGAAAGAGAGGCAATAAAATGATGCAGGAAAATGAATTGAATTTAAGGGAGATGGATAGATGGAAATTTGCTTTTTGCTTACAGGAAATTAATTTAAAAATTCTAGGTTTACTTGCAAGTTATACAAAGGTATCGCTGTAATATTGTGTAATAAATGGATAAACAATCAAGCGCAATTAAATTGGGACACCCAAAATTGGTTGATTTGTTGCAACGCGCCTATTCCGCTGAGAAGGCTGCTGCGTTTGCCTATCAAGGACATGCGGATTCTGTGCGAGACCAGGATTCTAAATCGGCAATACATCAAATTGAATTGGATGAATGGAATCATAGAAAAGAAGTTTTCAAAATAATGTCTCTTTATCAAATTCCGATTTCTCGGAAATATGAAATTCAATTTTATTGTATAGGTAAAATAATTTCTTACTCTTGTTATATTATCGGTTGGTTTATGCCATATTATTTTGCGGGCAAATTGGAAAGCGGTAATGTGTGTGAATATTTTCGGATGCTGCATTATTTTCATGAACTGAAAATAGTTGCGCATGATGAAATATTGTATGAAATGGGTATGAAGGAAAAGGAGCATGAAGTCTATTTTTTAGAAAAAATAAAAGGGAAGAGAATGCTGCCTTTCTTTGAAAAAGTATTTTCATGGGGCTTGATGAAAAGCTATAATGATGTGGATTTAGAACATAAATATTCATTAGAAGACGCTGAAAAATATTGTAAAAAATAAAGATGAAACAGACGCTTGCTCATGTTGCCATTGTGGTAGATGATTACGATGAAGCCATTGCTTTTTATACCCAAAAATTGGGTTTTCAATTGTTAGAAGATACTGTCTTGTCTTCTATAAAAAGATGGGTTGTACTATCTCCTAAAGGTAGTACTGGATGCAGTTTGCTATTAGCCAAAGCAGCAAATGAAGAGCAAAAATCAAGAGTTGGAAATCAAACTGGGGGCCGAGTTTTTTTGTTTTTGCATACTGATAATTTTTGGGATGATTATACATCTATGACGCAAGCAGGAATTGAATTTGTTCGTCTGCCAGTAGAAGAAGAATGGGGTACAGTAGCTGTGTTTGCAGATTTGTATGGTAACCTTTGGGATTTTATTCAACCCAGAGGGCAAATTCCAAATGTTTAAATTCCAAATTCCAAATGCAAATCCCGAAGGGAAATCCCAAAGTTTAAAATTCCAAATTCCAAATCCCTACAGGAAATTCCAAAGTTTAAAATTCCAAATCCCAAAGGCAAATCCCTACGAGAAATCCCAAAGTTTAAATTCCAGATTCCAAAGGCAAATCCCGACGGGAAATTCCAAAGGTTTAAATTCTAAATTCCAAAGACTAATTGGTAGATTTTGAATGTTGAAATTAAAATCGCTACTAACTACTTTTTACTTGCTACTTTTTACTTTCGACTAACTACTCAATACTAACTACTAACTACTCCCTAAAAAGTACTTCTTGCACTTGCGCCATCTGCTATTTCTGAAAACTCTCCTTGTAGATATTTATAGTATGCAGTGATGGCAATCATTGCAGCATTGTCGGTACAATATTCAAATTTGGGAATGAAGTAATTCCAGCGATAACGTGCCGCATGCGATTGAATAGCTTCTCGTAATCCGCTATTGGCACTCACTCCACCAGCTATACAAATATCTTTGATGCCAGTTTGCTTAGAAGCTAGCATTAATTTTTTCATCAATATTTTGATAATCGTATATTGAATACTAGCACATAAGTCAGCGAGATTTTTTTCTATGAATGTTTCATCCTTTGCTTTTTCTTTTTGTAAAAAATACAAAATGGAGGTTTTTAAACCTGAGAAACTATAATTCAAATCTGCTACTAATGGTTCGGCAAATTTGTAAGCAAGAGGATTCCCATTTTTTGCATGTTTATCTATTAATGGTCCGCCAGGGTAGGGCAGTCCTAACATTTTAGCTGCTTTGTCAAAGGCTTCACCAGCAGCATCGTCAATGGATTCGCCTAGTATATGCATGTCGAGTGGCGCGTTACATTGTACAATTTGCGTATGACCTCCAGAAACGGTCAAACATAAAAAAGGAAAATTAGGACGAGGAGAATCAATTAAATTGGACAGTACATGTGCTTGCATGTGATTGACTGCAATAAGCGGAATATCCAATGCTTGCGCCATTCCTTTTGCAAAGCTTGCGCCTACCAAAAGCGAACCAATTAAACCAGGAGATTGCGTATAAGCAATGGCAGATAATTGTTCTTTGGTTATTCCACTCTGTAAAAAAGCTTCATGAACTACAGGTAAAATATGCCGAATATGTAGACGAGAAGCCGATTCAGGAACCACGCCACCATATTTTTCATGTATGGTTTGAGTATAAATAATATTGGAAAGTATTTGCCCATCTTGAATAACAGAGGCACTTGTTTCATCACAAGAACTTTCAATGGCAAGAAGAATAACAGAAGCCATAGTAGTTTACCAACGAAGTAATTTCGTAAATGTACGTTTTGGTTTTACTTTTTTTTCTGTATTGGCATTATAGGATAAAATATTTTCTTGTGGTGTATCATAGGTTTTTAAACAAAGTATGATGTTCACTTTCCCTAAATAATTTTCCTTGTAAAATTTCTTATACAATGCGTCAATTTCACGCTCATCCACTTGTATACGCAAGCGTGCTTTATCACTAGTGAAATATACGATCATGCTATCCCATTCTACTTTTTCAATCACTCCTTTAAGGGTTAATGTGCCATAATATTTACTAGGATCAAAATCTACATGTTCGCAGCAAGAGTTTGTTGCTTCTTTGACATAATCATCATCTACTTTGCGTATTGTTTGAAAATCGCAGGTATAAAATGTAGCAGAAGGTTTATCGTAGATGCCACAAAATTCAATTTGATTCGGCAATTGGTAAGTAGAAAAGAAGTGAGCATCAACAACATCAATCGTTGCTTTTTCGTAGCCCATGGTATAAATATTTTGTGCCTTAGCAGCCAATGTGAATAGGCCTAATGACATTAAAATGCATATTTTTTTCATCAATTATTCTAATTATCTAACAAATATAGGGAATGATTCGTCTAGGTGCTAGTAAAAAGAGAATAAAAATATAAATCCTTCTTTTCTTATTGATTCTGAATTACATTTAACCCATAAAAAAAATTAAACATGAAAAAAATCATTTTGTTTTCATTTGCCTCTTTTGCGTTAGCTCTTACATTTAGTTCTTGTAAACATAAAAGCACAAGTACTGTAACAAATAACACAGAAAAAGGTACAACGTTGGTGCCGATAGAATATACCAAAATTAAAACGCTAACGGATTCAATTCCTTCTTTTCCTATTTCTTTGCCAGTGCCTTTAACAGATACTTTTGCAACTAAAGTGGATGAAATGCTCGCAACCTATGCGCCCGGTGTGACCAAAACTGATATTATCTATATTCAGCCTAGAACAATGCGGGTTACCATTGATAATACTACAGCCCAAACTTTAGATTTTGTTGATGATTCTGTAAAGGTTTATGTAGGTGCTTATGGCGGAACGGATTCGGTTTTAGTCGCTACTAAATATGGCATATTGCCTGGCGCTAAAGTGATTGATTTTAATGTAGATCAAACCAAAGACATTAAAGATTTATTTTATAATCCTTATATGAAATTTACCTTGAAATTTAATACCAAACCTTACCAAGGGATGCTTGCTAATACAACATTTGTGACTGCTATTAAATTTGAAATAAAAGCATACACACCATAATTAATTAATCTTTTCATAAATTAAAATAGGCTATCTATACTTTTTGGATAGCCTATTTTTTTTATTTATGCAAGATACGAAACCCAAAATACAATGAGAATGGCATTTCAATTAAGTTACCCTTAGAATAAATGCGCTGCATTAATTATCGTAATTGGCGTTGTATTGCGGCAACGATTGTAGTGGAAATCCTTTTTGCGGCGAAGCAAGCAAAAAGATTGAAACGGAAAGCGTGTGCGCCGCCCAAAATATTTTCATCGTATTTTTTTTAAGACGATTGGGAATGGAATTCTGAATTGTAGCTTCTATATTTTAAAATGAATGCCTCCTTGAATAATGGATTCTGGAATGAAATACTTTTTAAAGAGAATCCAACTTTTACCCATTCCTAATTCGGAATAGATGGCAATATTTTTGATGATATAATATCTAATGCCAATGGTTGTTTCAACACTTAAGGGACGTGGAAATGCATATCCAACTGAAAATTGATTTAAAGGAGCTTCGGTATAAGTGCCTAGTGTGATTTTTCCATAGCCTGCACCCAAGCCAGCATAAACATCCATTTTTTTACTTCGAATAAAATGGTAATTGGCTCTGCAGGTTAATGAAAAATCTTCCGCTTCAATGCCATATTCATAAGGTCTTTTACCATGAATGACGGTATCATAACCATCATCCATCCATGAAATGCGTGAAAAATTATATGTGAAATTTAAACCAATGCTCCATTTGTTGCGCAGCAAATAATCGACCTTAAACATATAGGGGCCCCAACCAACAATTTTAAAATCAGCATGTGCATTCTTTAATTTTAAATAAGTTCTTACAATACTTGGAGCACCATAACCTACACTAAAAGTTACATTGCCTTTGTGGATACAAACATTCTCCTCTTCTGTGTTTGATTTTTCTTGTGCAAAAAGAGCAGATGATATAAAGAGCAACAAACTAAGCAAAGCATATTTTTTCATCGTAATTTTTTATACGCAATATAAATCAATAAATCTGCTATTTTGTATTTCGATGAAAATATTATCTTCACGTTTCAAACTTTTTATGTCCTATAAATATTTCACTGTAGCGCTCTTCATTATTTTTAATTTCAACAATGTTCAAGCTCAAATAGATAATTCAAAATTGTCTACGGAAATTGCTGTAACAGATAGTATGGAGCATCATGTGATGCTTTCCATTGGCAATATTAATTTCTTAAAAAACAATGAATATTTTAATGATATTGTAACTGGCTATACTTTATTTGGGACGCAATTGGCTACACAAATTGCATATCAACCTTCTCGCTACGCACGTATACAAGGTGGTATTTTTTTACATAAAGATTATGGCAATCCGCAGTTGACAAAAGTTGCTCCATTGCTCACTTTGAAATTGGAGAAAAATAATTATGCCTTATTGTTCGGGAACCTTGAAGCCAATTTCGCACATCGTGTTATAGAACCATTATACGATTATGAAAGAGCTATTTTTAATCCTGTAGAAAGTGGGATTCAATTCAAAGTGAAGAAAGAAAAAATTTGGTCTGATACTTGGTTCAACTGGGAAGTGATGCAATATTTACATTCGACCTATCAAGAACAATTCACGGTTGGACATTCATCGGATATAGTTTTGTATCATAATAATAAGTGGCAATTTAAATTGCCTGTTCAAGCTATCATTACCCATAAGGGCGGACAAATAGATGTGGATACAACAGATTTAAAAACCTTGTTGAATATGGCTAGCGGTTTGACAATTCGATATGTGCACCATGGATTTTTACAAGAAATAAAAAGTGAAAACTATATTGCTTTGTATCGTGATTTGTCGCCCAATCCAGCAAGTATATTTGATTCTGGTAAAGGATTATTTTTGAATGCCGCTGCAAAATTTAAACATGACTTTACGCTTTCATTTGGCTATTGGAATGGACAAAATTATTTGAGCAGTAGGGGTGGTAAATTATTTTTATCTGCTGCAAGTGATTATGGTAAGCAAGGTTATGTAGAAAAGAATCGAAGTTTATTTTTGATACGGGCTTTATATCAAAAACAAATTGCAGATGGACTATGCGCTGATGTGCGTTTTGAGCCATTCATCGATTTAAATAAACATACATTTGAATATGCGTATTCCTTTTATTTAACGTATCATTTTGATTTTAATGTAGCACATTTGCATGTAGCTAATAAGTAATATGCTATGCTAAAAATGAAATATATACTTTTCCTTTTATTATTTATTTTCAGTTGCCCTGCTGGTATAAATGCGCAAACTACTTTGCCAAAAGTAAATAACAAAGCATTCAAACGTGGTGAAAAATTGACCTATCGATTGCATTATGGTTTTATTGATGCCGTGCGAGCGACCTTAGAAATTACGGATGAAAATAAAAAATTTGCGAACCGAAATACCATGCATGTTGTTGGTATTGGAAAATCAAAAGGTACTTTCGATTTCTTTTTTAAAGTGCGAGATCGATATGAATCTTATATTGATGAAGAGGCTTTAATTCCTTGGTTTTTTGGTAGAAGAATAGATGAAGGTGGTTATAAAACTTCGCAAGATTACGCATTCAATCATTATACCCATAAATTGACTGCCAACACACAAACGATTTCTATTTTGGAAAATACACAAGACATGATATCTGGTTTTTATTTGGCCAGAACCATGGATTTGTCGAGTGCCAAAGAAGGGCAATTGTTTAGCGTACCTACCATTGTAGATGGAGAAATGTATAATTTGCAAATCAAATTTAAAGGTAGAGAAACAGTTAAAACGGATTTTGGAAAAGTAAAGTGTTTGAAGTTTGTACCCGTATTACAGAAAGGTAGAATATTCAAACATGAAGAAGATTTGCAAGTGTGGCTTACGGATGACAGTAACCATATTCCTATAAAAGCAAAAGCAGAAATACTATTTGGATCAATAAAATTAGAATTGATTGATTACACCGGTTTGACCAACCCAATTACTTTTATTAAATAATATTTTCATTTCACATAAACTATTTATTTTTTATAACTAAATCTACTAACACATGACAAAGCAATATTCTTTCTTATTAGGTTTTATTCTTCTTTGGCAAATTGCGTGTACGCAAAGCACCGAACATGCACGAACAGTTGCAGTTTCAGACTATTTGAAAGCACTTACAGAAACAAAGAATGAAATATTGATTGATGTACGTACGCCAGGTGAATTTGCACAAGAGCATTTGAATAATGCCATGAATATTGATTTTCAAGGAAATGATTTTGAAAAAAGAATAGAAACATTGGATAGGAATAGACCCATATTTGTATATTGCCTTGCTGGTAGTAGAAGTGCGGATGCGATGAATGTGATGGTGAAAAAAGGGTTTACGAATGTGACCAATATGAAAGGAGGTATACTGCAATGGAAAGCGCTCAATTACCCACTCAATACGACGGACCTCCACGCAAAAACAAATACTTGGAAAGGAATGACAGAGGCAGATTTTGATAAAATCACAAATGGTGATATGCCAGTGTTGATTGATTTTAATGCTGTTTGGTGCGGTCCTTGTAAAATGTTGAAACCTATATTGGATGAGATTCAAACGGAATATGCTGGTAAAATAAAAGTTGTTCCTATTGATATTGATGAAAACAAATCGCTTGCTGACAAAATGAAAATTCGCCAAATTCCTTTTATGATTTATTATAAAAAGGGAAAGGTGATGATGAACATTGAAGGTTATTCCGATAAGGAAAGCATTATTGAAAGTTGTAAATTGAAGAAATAATTATTTTCTAATTGGTGAACTTTTGTTTGTAGAGAGATTTTTCTGAAGGCGCTATTAAAAATGAAAATTATTGGGGCGGCAGACACGTCCTGATGATAAATATCAGGATCCGTTTCTGCTTAAAACAACGCCATCCAGACTTTCCGTTCCAATCTTTTTGCTTGCTTCGTAGCAAAAAGGATTTCCACTACAATCGTTGCCGCAATACAGCCTCGATTAACAATAATTACTCCGTTCAATATTTGTGTAGCCTGATATAGAAAGAAACAAAATTGTCTTATTCGGTTGTATTGCTACATTTTATTATTTGAAGATGGTATTCAAGAGAACACATTTTTTTTATACATTTATCTCCTAAAAAATAATTCATGAAACAATGCTTAACCATTTTATTTTTATTCTTGGCATTCTCCTCTATTGCACAAAGTAAAAAGGAAATCACTTTAGAAGATGTGTTTACGAAAGGGACATTTAAACAAGATGCTGTTTCTGGTTTTCGTTCCATGAAAGATGGCATACATTATTCTGAAATCAATGAAGAAAAGAAATTAGTGCAAGTTCGTTTTCAAGATGGTAAAGAAGAGGGAATCCTTGCCGATTTTAAAGAGATACAATACAAGGATGAAGTATTAAAAATTGATGATTATGCCTTCAATGAGGAAGAGACCAAATTATTGCTGTTTACAGAAAGTGAAAATATTTATCGCCGCTCGGTATTGCATAAAGTATACGTTTATGATATTCAATCGAAGGAAGTTATAGCTATAAAGGATGCTAAAATTTTGCATGCTGCATTTGCTCCAAAGGGAGATAAAGTAGCGTATGTATTCGAAAATAATTTGTATTACATGGATTTGAATTCTATGGAAACAGTGGCTATCACCGATGGTGGAGATTATAATAGCATCAACGGAAATTGTGATTGGGTTTACGAAGAAGAATTTGAATTTACGAAGGCATACGAATGGAGCGCAGAAGGCGATTATATTGCTTATTACCATTTTGATCAAAGTGCAGTGCCAGAATATAATTATGCGATTTATGATAAATTATATCCAACAGATTACAGATATAAATACCCAAAAGCTGGAGAGAAAAATTCGACTGTTAGTATTTTTATATATCAATTAAGGAACGATAAAACCACGCGCTGCGATATTGGTGATGAAACGGATATGTATATCCCACGTATCAAAATAAATCCATTTAATAATGCACTGATTATTTATCGTATGAATCGTTTACAAAACCAATTGGAATTTTTACAAGCAGATACAAAAACAGGAGCTACAAGAATTATTTACACAGAAACGAATAAATATTACATAGAAATTAATGATGATATTGTATTCTTTAAAAATAGAAATGCCTTTGTGCATATGTCTGAAAAGGAAGGATACAATCACATTTATTTGCACGATATAGAAGATAATCACTCTTCCAGAATTACAAGTGGCGAATGGGATGATGTTAGCCTATTTGGCGTAGATGAAAAACAAAATACCATTTATTATTTGAGTGCCGAGAAGTCGCCTATGGATAGAAATTTATATACTATCGCAACGAATGGAGAAAATAAAAAAATGATAAGTACTGACAAGGGATGGCATGATATTTCCTTCAGTGAAGGCTTTCAGTTTTATATGGACAAATTTTCTTATCTCAATCATGTGCCAGTTTATACCATACATAATGACCAAGGAAATTTAATTAGAACCTTGAAAAGTAATGAGTCTTTAGAAAAGAAGATGAAGGAATATACTTTATCGAAATTGGAACTCATACAAGTTCCGAATGAAGAAGGCGTGCTATTGAACGCTTGGATGTTGAAGCCTGCCGATTTTTCGGAGAGTAAAAAATATCCTTTGTTGATGTTTCAATACAGTGGGCCAGGTTCGCAACAAGTTACCAATCAGTTTGCGCCTCGTGAATTTTGGTGGTATCAAATGTTGGCACAAAAAGGATATGTGATTGTTTGTGCAGATGGCACTGGCACTGGATTTAGAGGAGAAGAATTTAAAAAGAAAACCTATTTGCAATTGGGTAAATATGAAAGTGATGATCAAATAGCAGTTGCAAAATATTTTGCGAAGCAGCCCTATATTGATGCCAAGCGAATTGGTATTTGGGGTTGGAGTTTTGGTGGATATATGAGTAGTATTTGTATACTCAAAGGCGCCGATGTTTTTAAGTCTGCTATTGCAGTTGCACCAGTTACCAATTGGCGATATTATGATAATATTTATACAGAGCGTTATATGCGAACACCACAAGAAAATGGAAATGGTTACGATGATAATTCGCCAGTAACCATGACAGATAAACTCAAAGGCAAATATCTATTGATACATGGAACAGCCGATGATAATGTTCATTTTCAAAATTCAGTGATGATGGTAGATGCTTTGATTAAGTCCAACAAAGATTTTGATAGTGAGTATTACCCCAATAAAAATCATGGTATCAGTGGTGGTGTAACTCGTTTACAATTATATCGTAGATTGACCAGATTTATTTTGGAAGATTTGTAGGGGGGTAGGGTAAACAGTAAAGTGTTAATTGAATTTGAATAGGCAAATTTCTATAAAATGGTATTGCCATTTCAGTGATGAATTAATTCTTTAATTATTTGTTCAATCTCCGCATCATCTTTTTCTGAGTAGCCAATAGTTTGATGTTTCAGTTTCCCATTTTTGTCTATAATAAATAGAGTTGGATAACCTGATATTTCTAATGTATGCAAGCTTTTATCTTTGCTTACAAGCATCGGATAGTCTACTTTTTCTCGGGTTATAAATTGCATACATTTTTTTAATTTATAATCACTGGTGTCTATCATATTCACACCAATGACTTCAATGTCGTCGCCATATTGATGATATAATTTATTGAGAAATGGAACCGTTTTTGTGCAATAGAAACAAGAGCTATACCAAAAATCGTATACCTTTATTTTCGTTGGATTTGATGTACTTACATATTTACTTTTCGTTTGTAGAATATTGCCATGGAATGTTGGAAATGTATATGTTGAATCATAAATAACTTCTTTGGGTTTATTTGATCTGTGAAATACTATCAATGAATATTTAGATTCTATTTGATGGATTCTATTTTCAATATCTGTCACTTTTATTTTATCAAATTGAATATTTTTCAACGCCCATTCTTTGCGTTCTATTTGATCTTTGAGATAGGTAACACGTGAAATATATTCGATTTGATAGTTTGCTTTGTTAATAAGGATAGTTTTTTGGCAATCATGAAAATCCTCATCATCTGGGAAGTTAATATGCACAAGTAGATATTTCATTTTATGCATAACTGTATCTTGCAAAGTAACTCTATTCGTTGTATCCAGCATGGTTTGGATTAACTTGTCTGGTTTCAAAAAATAGGTGTTTATGAATTCGCCATCTATATTTCCTGTGATAGGAAATATTTCATTTTTGGCAGGATCAAAACTGGTAAATTCTTTTTTATTGTAATTAAAAACGTATAGTTTATTCAGGTCATATATTTTTTCTGTATTCGATGTCGCATCTACTCTTGTATACGTAAACAAGCCATTAAAAATACTATCATCCATTTTTCTTATGACTTGGCAATGTCCATTCATTTTTAAAAATGTATCATCGTCGAAAGTTTTTATTTTATATGCTACATCATAGGAAATAGAACGATGGCTTTTGTACAACTCGACTACTTTATACACCAAGTCAATATTTTTTTGGCTGAATGTATTGAAAATACTGCAAATGAATAGTGTGAAAAGTAGTGCAGGAAATTTAAACATGAGGTGTATGTTTTTGCTTGTGAAACAAATATAAGATAATGAACCTCACGCTTGCAAGAGGAATTGAGTAACTCGGCAAATTCTTGAGTAACTCGGAATTTTGAAGGCTGATCAACATCAATCCACTGCTAATAGGTATGGAATGAACACCTAAGATGGCTTACTTGTTATAGGTATTGAATGAAGATATTAGCTGGCGCGGGTTTGCAACCCGTGCCTAAATTGTTTGTCTTTTATTCTGTAATAAATATTATGTCAAGTAGTCCACAATTTTGGTTATAATAATAATCTCTCGCACTGCTGTATACATATGCTTCCGCATTATCTACATAAAATTCTGTCACAGGGTTATTGTGTACATATATTAATTTTTGATGGATTACTTCTTCACTCCAAACTTCTAGAGGATGGTTATCTTGTCGCCAAAACTGATAATCTTTATTACCGCTATTAGCTTTACCAGCTTGATTAAAAATGTCCAGCATCCATTCTCTTCTACTTTCATGTACATTATTTGAAATAGTCTTTATCATCAACTTACTTGTATGTTTCTTGAAATCACGAATTATGTCTTGTAGTAAAAACCCTGTTTTAGCTCGGGCTATTAAATGCACATGATTTGTCATAATACACCATGCAAATATTTCCAGTCCTTTTTCATTTTGGCAATACTTCAAATTTTCAACGATGATATTTTTGTACTCTTTTCGAGTAAATACATCTACCCATTCAACTGTAGCGAAACTAATAAAATAACATCCTTCACTATTTTTGAACTTATATTTTGTACTCATTTATTTTAATGATTTGTAATTTTTTGATTAGAGGTCACGGGTTGCAAACCCGCGCCAGCGAATAACTTTAGCGTATTTTGAAGGCATTGTCACGGGTTGTAAACTCGCGCCAGCGAATGACAGCGAATAGCTTTAGGGTATTTTATGGGCATTGTCACTGGTTGCAAACCCTCGCCAGCGAAAGACTTTAGGGCATATTAATTCAAGACATGTATTGTACTTTTTTTGAATAATATTCTTTTATTCTACAAATGATTATTCAAATAAAACCCTAAGGATAATTGATTCAGAATTAGAGGTTTTGGGTTGAGCGAACTGTTAAAAGAAATTTTACTTCGAAGTGTGAGTCGCACATATTTTAGCAGAATAATATGTAAGGCATTATTGGCATCGATTGAATAATAATGAATATCTCCAAGATGATTGAGTGGAGTAAACATATTGCCATAAAATTCCCAATGAAAATATTTGTTGAGGTGTTGCATGGGAACTGTCGTGGTAAGTGTTGCGCCAAATTCTGCTTTTTTGCGTTGACCTTTATCGAGTCCATTAATGTTTTCAACTTCTCTCGATTCAAATATTTTTTGGTTTCGAATTTTAGTAACTTTACTACTTCCCAAACCAAGATTAATTGTTGCATTTTGTGGACCTTCATACGTGATGCCACCTGCATAGAATATAGTGCCAGGGCTCATGAAACCATCATAGAGGTAGCGTTCATTTGCACCGCTTATGCTGTTTCTATATTGATGTGTATTCCAAAGTTTGGTTTGTGTATTTGCAGTAAGTGAGATGTATAATTTCTTTTTGTAGAATGGATAATACACACTGTTTTTGAAATTTAATTGATCTTGTGTTTTCATAGTGGTACTATCAAAAAAATGGCGAACACCGTAATCATTGAATAGGTAAGTATCCCATTTTAATTTACGATATTCTATATTGTTTTTGATATCCATATTGTAATAGAAGTAGACATTATTGATGTCGTTGCTATTGTTGCTATTGAAATTTTTGATTATCGTTAAGGTGGTGTACACATCATAATATAAAATCCAATGAAAGGTGCGTTTAGCAATTTGCGCTGCATCGATCTTGGAGTTAATATGAGGAGCAGGTGTATACCGAACAGTATCCAAATAATAGGGGATTATTTGTTGTAGGTATGCAGGGATTATTGGGTTAATGGAATCATTTTTGTGTGGAAATAAAATGCTTGTTTGCGCTGGAGCACTGAGGCTCCAGACGCAAGCGAAGCAGATGAGTAAATAGAATTTACACATAACGGTTGGGGTTTTATTTACTCGTGAAAAACGACAGTATATATTTTATTTTTATACTGCATGGGATATATTCCTTTCTTAATTTTATAGTCTTTTGGCATTTGTAAGGCAATTGCCACATCATCTGGAATGCTAAAATCTTCTTCCAAAGGGAACTCCGATTTATTGCTTAGCAAGCCAGCAAATATGCCGTTGAGATCAATGTCTTCTTGTTTGAATTCCATACTAAAACTTTGGGCATTGGGTTCGGCGAAAACATAAGTTGCTTTTATGGTATTCGCTACTTTTGCAGGACAATTAAAGGCGAGTCCTTTGCAGTCACTTGCACGACCAATGGTTACATTTTTTTCGATTTTACCTGAAGTGATAATAAGACAGAGGCAAATTAAGAATAAGCTGAGGGATAAAGTTTGTTTCATAACGTTTTTGGTTTTGAGGGTTTGTAATGGTGTTTGATTTAGTCAGGATATAAGCGAATTCAAAGATGTATTAGAAGATTTAATTCTTGATTTCTTCTTTAGGAGGGTCCATGTTTAGACCAACAATAATTATTTCTTTTTTATAAGGTAGGAGTTCTTTGTTACTTGCTAAAAAATAGTGCCTAGAATTAAATTATTTGAAATAGAGTTTAATATAAATTATCTTCATTTAACAAAATGATGCATACCTTTAATTTAGTAGAATTGTATAGATCTGAAACTGTATTAAATAAAGCCTTTGTAAGCTTTGGTGTAAATTTTGCCCATCCGGCAATTAAATAGTAATCATACTTTTCGTATCTGTATTTTTCTTGAATAGCTTTCGTTTGTTGCAGGAAATTATCATATGCATTATTTGAATTTTTTATTGGAATGAATATTGTATCTTTTCTTATCGCATCCATGGCTTTCCAATGGCAAGTTTCACCACCTTCATTAAAAATTAAATTTCTATTTTTGTCAAATATCATAATACTTGGTAATGTGAATTTATTCTTTAAGAGTGTCGCATAAGTTTCCTCATCTTTTATCATATACAAGGCATCATACGGTACCTTCTTTTTGTTGCAGAATTGTAGTATAGAGTTTTTGCTTTCTTGTTTTGGTGTAATGTAATTGCCAGAAGCTCGCAATATTAATTTGGAACAAGAGCTAAATAAAGAAGTTGCCAAAAGTATGGTGAGAAAAATTTGTTTAGAGTGATACATATTTGTTCGATTGTTATTTTTATTATCAAATTTTTCATTTTGAAATGATACCCCTACTTGAATGTAGGGGTATCATTTTTATTAAAGAGAAATAGTAATGGAATAAACACCATTATTGTATGATAGTGGATATTTTCCAACATTAACTATTAAGGAAGTTCTAGAGCCGAGTGCATTACTTATTTCTTCAGGACATATCCAGATTTCATCAAATGTTATATAATTTTGCCCTTGAAAATAGAATAGCTTGTCATGTTGTAGAGCAATTAAATCACTTTCTGATAGTGTAATCGTTAATGTACCAGCATCCTCATCTAAATCTAAACCTCCTTTAATCATTGTCTTATCGCCATCTATTGTCACTTTACAGAGTCCAAATTTTTCACAATTTTTACTTGCTTTGCCAATGGTAAATCCAACTGTAATATGAATTTTTGGTTTAGCTGTAGTGTGAAGTGCAATTGAAGAAATTACAATCATCATTAAAATAATTTTTTTCATAACATATTTGGCTTTACTGTAGGCAGCCTTACCTTTATTTGTTTGTTTTTTTTGCCTACTCAATTCAAGCAATTTCGGCTTCCAGCTTTTTTGTTTTTACACCTAATGTTTAAAAACGGGCATTCGGTTTTGTACATCCGTAATATTCCATTCTCTATTTGCACTTCATCCTTTAGGTTTAGAATCTGTTTAGTTTTTTCAGTAGCTAGTCTCGTCTTTTACTAGTCATTACTGGGTTGTCTCTAACATGAATCAAGCACAGTGGAGAAATGAAAAATTACCAATCGTACTTTGTACTTTTCATAACGTGTTCTTTTGTATTTCAAATAACTTTTGCTAGCGACACAAATATAATATCATGGCTCTCGCGCTTGCAAGAGGAATTGAGTAACTCGGAATATTCTTGAGTAACTCGGAATTTTTGGTACTTTTTTAGGAAAAAAATGCGAAACAATAAAGTGCAATAAGTCAGAAAAAACTTCTTTAATAGATGCATTGCGGCAACGATAGAAGTGGAAATCCTTTTTGCTTGCTTTGAAGCAAAAAGATTGGAACGGATAGCGTGTTCGCCGCCCAAATTATTTTCATTAGAATTTTAGTATGGCAGAAAAAATAGACTGTTCTCTCAAAACTGAATTCTTTCCATCACCTCTTTTTTATAGGTTGCGGATATTGGAATTTCTACATTGTCGCACATCACTAGATTCCCAAATTTGGATGGTACGTATTTGTGAATCTGTTTGATATTGATGATATGCGAATGATGTACGCGAATGAATATAGTCTGTGGTAATTTCTTTTCGTAGTCCTTTAATGTTTTCGAGATAGTATGTTTTTTGCCGTCGGTTGTATACACTTTGGTGTAATTGCTCATGGCTTCCAAACGTATGATATCCGCTGTGCTGACGATAGTTTTTGCTTCGTGCGAAATGGGCAGTGCTATATATATTTCAGTGTTTGGTTTTTCTTGAACAACAGATTGTACCAAATGTATTTTTTTCTGCACCCTTTTTACGGCTTCTATAAATTGCGAAATGACTAATGGCTTCAATAAAAAATGCGTGACTTCATGGTTAAAGGCTTCAGACGCATATTGCTTGTGACCCGTTACCATCACCACATGCATGGATTCTAACTGTGCATTTTGTAAAAGATCAAATCCATTTTTATCATTGATTTCTATGTCTAAAAAAAGAAGATCGGGTTTGTATTGTTGAATAAGCGTAAGGCCTTCATGGTAATTGGTTGCGGTGGCTACTAATTCAATTTCTGGACAATAGGTACGGGCAAAGCTGCTTAATAATTTGATGTTTAATTTTTCGTCATCAATAATAATGGTGCGAATCAGGTCATTGTTTTTCTGCTTGCTCATGCTTTATTAATTGCTAATATTTTCTCAAAAAGGAAAATAAAGATAATAAAGGAAGCAATACTTAGGTAGTTTTTAGGCTAAAGTTTTTTTATAACAATTACTTTATCGCAAAGGGCAATCATTTTCTTAGAGGATTTTAAGTGGGAAAGAAGTGTTTAATTTTATCTACTATTTTTTTACAACATATAGATATTCCGCAAACCCTAGAATGTCCCAAAATACATTGGCTCTTATTTTTCCAATTTGTAATAATGAAATTAAAATTCGTATGGGAGTAGCAAGAATGTAGTACCAGTTTCGTCTAATTCCACTGGATAATATGGTACAATTATGTGCTGCAAAAATTGGAGCAAGTTCTGCTACCGAATAAACCCTTACATGTGTCGGATCATCATGAAAATTAAGTGTGCCATACATGGAAGGCAAGGTGAGACTTTTTTTGCCAGGAAATTCAATGTAAAAATGACCGCCTGGTTTTAATTTTTGTAGGAGCAAAGGCAATACTAAATCACCATTGTGCAGATGCTCTATCACATGAGCCATATTGATATAATCAAAGAATGTATTTGGAACGGAATCATAATTTAGTTTGGTTAAATCTAATTCATAAAAGTCTTTCATTTGTTTAAAATCCGCTTCGATATAATCTGTATTTTTATCCATATCCAAACCATAATAATTACAGTTAGGGAATACCGCCATCGTTTTGCTTGCAGATCGATTTCCTGCACCGACGTCTAATAAATTAAAGGACTTGCCTTGGGTGGCTTTGGAAATATATTTGAATTTGATATTAATTATTCGGCGAATTGATGATGTAAGCGTATTCATAACGGCGAATTTAATCATTCAACCATTAGTATAAAGCTATTTTTTTAGTAATCACTTTATTTTGCTTGTCTATAATTTTAATGAGTAAAAATTGGTTAGGCAAGAAAGATAAATCTAATTCTACTTTACGCAAAAATGGCAATCTTTGTAGAACTCGTCCACTCATATCCATGATTTCAATTTGTTTATTTTCATTTGAATTGTCGGTCACTTTAATATTCTTATTTGTACAAGTAACATTAATATTATCTTCTACATTCATATTTTTAACCCCAGTTGCTACGCCGTATAAATAACTATAGACAGATTCAATTTCACTGTCGGCAAGTGCTTTATTGAAAACAATTACTTCATCCATTTGCCCATTAAACCAATATTTATATGCAGGATTTTGTGTTACGCCTATATATACATTGTCTGTGCTGTTTCCCAATGGAACACTTGAATTGGATGTATAAGATGCAATAATATTAGTTGCTTTTAGCAGTGTGTCCATTTCAATTTGGTAATACTTAATTGTGCTCCCGTTAAAACTAGTTGCCAAAAAATACCATTTATTGGTTTGGATATAATTAGAAGATGGAACTATTGTAGTTCCTAAATTAGGCAACTGAAAGAAAAGCTTTTCCATGGTAGGATTAAATTGTCCGCAATTTTGATCATTATCTGCGACATACATTGCCCAGCTTAAATTGGCATTGTAATTAAATCCTTTATAAATAATATTATTCCCTTGACAGTTACTATTATAAAAACTATAAAATTTTATCAATGCGATGGTTGTGATGTTCGTCGGATTCAACTGCGCATTACTCATCACTTCTGACCAACTACTGCTACCGTTAAAATCACCAGCTTTACCAGCAATATTTCGCCATCCATTTGTACTTACAATATTATGATTGGTTCCATGATTGAGATTGCCACTTACATCATAAATAGAATCAAGTACTCCTCCTTCCGCCGCATCAAATGTCCAACGAGCGATGCATCCTGAAACACCGCTTGGATAATTGGTTTGCGAAAAACCGCTTATGCAAACAATGAAAAGAATAAAGGAAAGGAAAAGTTTTTGCATAAGTTACTTTTTTAATGGTTAATGGTGAATTCGTTTTTTTTTTCTTTCTATTTTTTTAAAACAATTAATCTTTAATCCAATCTTCTAATTTTATTCCGATAATCCTTTTAAAATGCTTGGTATTATTAGTAACCATAATCAGTTTATGAATTACAGAGGTTGCGCCAATTAAGAGGTCGAAATCATCAATAGGTGTTCCTTCTTTTCGCAGTCTTGCTTTTTCCTTTGCGTATAAATCTAATGAATGAAAGATTGGCAATATTTGTACACCTGTAAGAAAATTATTTAATGCTTTTTTGTTTTTCTCTGGCTTCTCACTATTCTCGACACCAAATTTAAGTTCAGCCAAAGTTATTTCAGAAATGAAACAATTCTCAGATGTAACTTTATCAAATTTTGTTTCAAGATCAAACTTCCCTTTCATGTAGAAGATGGCAATATTTGTATCAATTAAATATTTTTTCAAAACGATTCAATTTGCCGATTTGAAATTCTACTATTGCGAATTTCGTCAATAATTTCTTCTGCTGTTTTTGCTGATTCAAAAGCACCGAATGCTTTTTTGAATGAGGATTTTTTTTTAGTCAAGTCTGTTTTAACTGATGTGGACAATTTAGAAATAAGGTCAAGTTTATTGTTTGTACTCAAATTCTCTAAAAGCTCCACATATCCATCAATAATTGTTGTATTTATTTCTGCTGTTCTCATGCTCCAAATTTAATATAATAAAATGATATGTACATTAAAGTTTAATTGAGTTATTCTGTCTAACTACTCTCTACTCCTTAATCACTTTTCTAGTGACTGTTCCTTCATTCGTTTGAACAAGTATTGTATACATACCACTAGACAAATTTCTCAATGAAATATCTGTAGAACTCGCCATTGGTGCAGCTTGTAAACATGTTTTGCCAACAGCATCTAGCACTCGAATGGATTGAATGGTTTGTTTGTTTTTATTTTCAATATGTAATTTATCTGTTGTTGGATTTGGATAAATATTGATTGCATTGTCCATATTTATGTTTTCAGTATTGGCTGGAAATTGTTGTACGATAACCTTACCAAAATATGGTGTATAATTTGGTTTAGTTGCTGTTGCATACATGGTATCTAAAACATTCAATGAATCGAATGCTAAGAAGGAAGCAACGCCACCAACTACATTTGCGGATGCCCAATATTTGCCTTGATAATAAAGCCCAATCGTAGCGCCATCTACAGGACAGTTAACCCAAAATGTTGTTGAGCCTTTGCCAATATAAGGGCTATGTGTGCAACTCAATGCACCTTCATTTTTTGTATATAAAGAAACAGTAGGATCACCAAAATAAACCCAAGTATCTGTCATGTCATAACCGCCAGTAGTTCCATATTGATCATTCATACTTGCACATGCATCCATACAGATTGCACCTAATTTAGATTTTAAATTACTTGGCCTTGCACCGCGTAAAACTGCATTAAATTCATCTTGTGCTTGCATAGGTTCATCCCATAATTGGTCTATCACAGACATATAACTGGAAATAGATCCCGTTGGATTGGTTGGTGTACCACCTCGTTGCCATGCTTCGGAGAAACAGGTTGTGCTGAGAAAGTTACCTGTTTGACAACCTACTACTAAAAAGAAAGGCCATGATCCGTTTGTATTTGTTAGTGAGCTAACATCTCCTGTATTGAAGCTGGTAGTTACGATTAAATCTGAGCCGCCATGTCCACAATAATTGATTAAGCTACAGCCTGTATTTACTTCTGTTGTAACCTCTGCAGCAGTTGGATATCCAGCAGCATCATAGGTGCCATGGGATGCAACGCCGTCAAATAATTCCGTATTGTGTAAGTAGTTATAATAAATTTTATTGCTATCCATAATGTCTTCTATATGTTCATAATCATATTGATTATCGTCGCCAGTGCCTTGCTCACTTGCGATACCCAATTGACGTTGCATCCACGCGTCTGTATTCACATGGGGTGTTTTTTCGTAGGCTAAAATTTTATTCAATTGGGTTTCTATTTCTGTGGTATTTGCACCAGAAATACGACCCATGATTAAATCTGGGTAATGATCTACTGGCGTAATATAGCCATACGGATTATCGCCTGGGCCACCTAGTCCTGGATCATTCCAGGCAGTGTTATAAGTTGGAATATTTACTTGATCACCAACCAATAAGCAATACGCGATTTCGTAGGTTTGATAATATTTTTTGATCAGATTTCTAATATTGGTTTCGTTCACACCACCAGTTATGGTATCGGCTTTTACCAAAAAGGTTTTAATCCCTTTCATCTGTTTCCAAGTATTTAATGGTGCAATTTTGTTGAGATAAGTGGAAGGGCAGATGATCAACATACTGCCTTGTTCTGTGATTGGCGCATACCTTGTTTTATGACTTTCTTGCGTCAAGTTTTTTGGATAATTGATAAATTGATTGGCGTAAATACCATCAAATTCTTCAACAATTTTTGATGGCATTTTGTTTGATACTGATGCATTATTTGAGCTGTTGTTTTTGTAGCTAACGCGCAATAAAAGCGAGGTAAACACACGTAGTGTTTGCGTTACTGGATTATATTGAATTGGAAATACTTGTACTGTTTGTCCACGAAAATCACGAAGTATATAAGGCTCTAAAACGTGACTTAAAGTACTTGGATAAAATTCGTTTTTTGTATACACTGGATCATACACATAAGGGATAGAACTAGGTTTAATCGTGCGAGAAAAGCTTCCTTTGCTTGGCGCAACTTGGGTATTTGGGTAATCAGTAAATCGGCTTTCTACAATGGATACTGTCGCATTTTTTTGGTTCGGAAGAAGGACTGAAAAAGCTAATTTAGGTAAATTGGGGCATCCCTTTTGGAGTATGGGTGTTCCTGATGGAATACTGATGCTTACTGCCTCTCCGAGTGGTGTATTTACCTTTCGTTGCTGTACATCGCCCACTTGTATATGAATAGTGGTTTGCGATTCATTATCAGCAATCACTAGTATACTAGTATTTTTTTGTGCGAATAAAAAGGTGGAAACAAATACAAGAATCAGGGATAAAAAAATATTTTTCATTCTAGAAATAAATTAAAAAAATGAAATTATAGGAAAAATCTGAATTACGGCGTTAATATTGCAGATATTCTGAATGAAAGAATAGATAATGACACAACGCTGATTTTTTAATTCTATTTTTAAATAAAGCCTACTGAGCCTAAATCTTACTTTCATCTGTAATTACCTCGGGGTGTTTAGCACTTTGCTGATCTGAGAAGATACCCGTGAACCTAGAACAGATAATGCTGTTTAGGAAAGGTAAGTGAACAAGCAATTCTCTTACCCTTTTTTATTAATTAACCGTCGTGCAAAAAGCATTTGCTTTTGTATGGCACAAAAAAAAATGGATGATGAAGAAGTATTTACCAATGATGTTGACATTAATTTCAACAAGTGTATTCGCGCAAAATAACAAAGACACATTGCGTTCTATTGAATTGCCAGCGACTGTTATTAAAGAGTATAAACAAAACCTAAAGGACGAGGCCGTAACCAAAAAAGTGGATCCGAAATTGATGCAAAGATTGAATCAAGCAAGTGATTTGCCTTATGTATTAAACGCCATGAGCAATGTAGTTGTTACCTCGGATGCAGGCACTGGCACAGGTTATACAGGCATACGTGTACGAGGGGCAGACCTTACTCGTATCAATGTTACAATGAACGGTGTGCCCGTAAATGATCCTGAAAGTCAGGCTACTTATTTTGTGGATATGCCCGATTTGCTTTCTTCAACACAAGCTATTGAATTGACAAAAGGTGTTGGTAATTCTACCAATGGCAATGCAAGTTTTGGTGCAGCAATTGCTATTCATAATTTAGATGTACAAGATCTAAAAGCACATGCTTCTTATCGTATAGATTATGGCACATTCAATTCCATGAAAAATACAGTTCGTTTGACAACTGGCTTAATCAATCAACATTTGATTGCGACGTTTAGAGCGTCCAGTATTTCTTCAGATGGTTATATAGACCGCTCTGCATCTGCATTGAAAGCTTTGCAAGGCACCTTTAAATATATTGTGAATCCGAATACGCAATTGGTTTTTAATTATGTAAAAGGAAAAGAAAAAACGGGTCAAGCATGGGATGGTGTGCCACAAGATAGTTTAGCAACAAACCGCCAATTGAATTATTTGGGCATAAGAAGTGATGGTACTTATTATGAGAATCAAACGGATAATTACCAACAAGATTATTATCAATTTTTTGCAGACCATCATATCAATAATCATTTTACCATTGGGTCTACTTTATTTTATACCAAAGGAAAAGGCTATTATGAAGAATATTGGACAGAGCAAAAGTTTTCTGATTATGGGTTACCAAATTTTATTCGTGGCAATGATACCATGGAGTCTACCGATTTGGCTCGACAAATTTGGCTCGACAATGATTTTTATGGAGGCAGATTATACTTAAATTATTTTTCTAAAAAAATAGATGCTGGTTTGTATTTAAATTACAACGAATATAAAGGCAAGCATTTTGGGGATATTATTTGGGCAGATTATGGTGTGCCAAATGGCTATCAGTGGTATCATCTAACCGCACAAAAAAATGATGCAAATATTTACGGTATGCTCGATTATAAACTGTCGGCTAAACTTAATTTATTCGCAGATTTACAATATCGACAAGTACATTATACCTTGAATGGCTTTAGACATCATCCTGCAATTAGACATGATTTAATGTATCATTTCTTTAATCCAAAATTAAAATTGACTTACACATCCAATAAAACTATTTCTAGTTTATTGGTCGGCATTGCGCAAAAAGAACCCAATAGAGATGATATAGAAGCAAGTGCTTCTAGTGTGCCTAAACCTGAAAAATTATTTGATGTAGAATGGAATGAAGTGTATAGTCCGAATAGACATTGGGCATTGTATGCAACTGCTTTTTTAATGTATTATCAAGATCAGTTGGTATTGACAGGCAAATTGAATGATGTGGGTGCTTATACTAGAACCAATATTCCAGAGAGTTATAGAACGGGTATTGAATTGGAAGCCGCTTGGAAACCTGCTTGTAGATATGTAGAAGTAAAAGGAAATATTGCATTAAGTGAAAATAAGATTACACAATTTGATGAGTACTTAGATGATTATGATAATGGGGGACAAGTAAAAAATAGTTATACCAAAACCGATATTTCATTTTCGCCAAATGTGGTAGCTTCAGCAACGGTTTCTGTTTTTCCAATGAAAGGAAAATGGAATAGAAAAACAGAAAATTTGTCGATAGATATTTTACCTAAGTATGTTGGAAAACAATATTTAGACAATACACAAAATCCAGATCGTATATTGAAAAGTTATTTTGTAAACGATGTCATGATACATTGTCCTTTGCCATTGCAATCAGGTGCTAAACTAATTTTGCGAACAGGAATCTATAATGTATTCAATCATTTGTATGAGTCCAATGGCGCATCCTATAGCTATTTTGTAAATCAAAAAGCGCAAGCAGCTAATTATTATTATCCGCAAGCAGGTCGTAGATGGATGTTGGGAATTGGGGTTGAGTTTTAGATGGAAGGCTTCGCTAAGGAAGGCTTTGCTCAAAGCGAAGCCTTCCTTGTGACTAATCTAATTTATAGATCTCCATGATATGTTGTAATACATCTTCAAAATCAATTTTTAAATCAATTAATTTGCCAGTATAAATATCGAATACCCAGCCATGCACCATTAATCCTCTATGCTTGACAGCTTGCTGTACTGCTGCAGATTTGAGCAGGTTGACACATTGTTCTTGAACGTTTAATTCTACTAATCGGTCGTATCTTTTTTCTTCTTCATCAATCGCATTCAGTTCCTCTTTATGCAATCGATACACATCTCTTATGTTGCGTAGCCACGGATTTAGAATGCCTAAGTCGGCAGGTTGCATTGCAGATTTTACACCACCACAATGATAATGTCCGCATACCACAATATGATTGACTTGGAGCACAGTAACTGCATAATTTAACACAGACATTACATTCAAATCTATATTATTAACTAGGTTGGCAATATTTCGATGCACAAATACTTCACCCGGTTTTACGCCCATCAAATCTTCGGCAGTAACTCGACTATCGGAGCAGCCAATATATAAAATTTCGGGCGCTTGACCTTTGGATAAATCTTTAAAATAATTCGGATCTAAGCCTATTTTTTCTGCTACCCATTTTTCATTATTCTTAAATACGTTTGCTATGTCCATGTTTTTTTATTGAATAGAAGGAGGAAGTAAATTCCATTTCAGAATGTCAAATATAAGGAATGAATGATGAAGATTTGGGATATGGGGGAAGGAGAATTTTAGAATGGACTAACAAAGTCTTTTAAATTCAAATTGGAGAAAATCGAATTGTTCTATAAGGAATTGCTTTTTGTTACGAACAATAATAAAAATTAATTGAAAAGCATTATGTAGATTTGAGGTGAGTAACAAGTTTCTAAACAAATTAACCAAATTCAACATTTGATATGAATCAAGATTTATTAAAGGAGGACAGAGATTATTTCTTAACTCTTACTTGGACATTTAGAAAGTGGATTGCTAGTCCTGCATTAAAAGATAAATCAGTTGGTGGAGGTACAAGATTGTTTACTGGGCAAAATTATGATAATAGATTTTTTGAATATATTGAAGATGGCTGGACACATGATCATTGTGAAATATGTCAATCCTATTTAACTGAAAGTGATGATATTACTGAACAGTATGGTTATACGGACAATAATCACACATGGTTATGTTATACATGTTATAGAAATTTTCTGACTAAAGACTTCGTAACAAATGAATTTTTACTGAGTGATATAGTAGAATTCAGCAATGGTAATGTTGCTTTGTTTGTTCGATCACTTGTTAAAGACATGAATTTTCGAGTGTCGAATAATTCTAAATTTGGGAATATAGAAATCACAAAACATTTAGAAATTCCTAGGAAAATATTAGATAATGGACTACAAGATTTATCGACTTATACGATGATATTAAAGAATAATTTGGATAAGGATAAGATTGTCAAAGAGAATTTGTATAAACTTACAGAAGAGTAGAATCGTCTACAGTATCTCTTGAAAATGTTAGCACTAAAGTATTAATTCTATTAGTTCTTAATTTACACGTTATGCCTTGAATCACAGTCCCTATTATGTCGTGTAGCTTTTATATGTACTGAAAACACGATACCAAGAATATGAATTATTTATTACCTTTATCCAATGAAATCAAGCGACATCATTACAATCGATAAAGATATTCTGAGTGGACAAGCAGTTTTTAAGGGTACTCGAATTCCTGTAGAATCCTTATTTGATCATCTAGAATATGGTGTTTCTCTTGACGATTACCTTGAAGAATTTCCTTCCGTTACCCGTGAACAAGCTGTGGTGGTTTTAGAAATGGCAAATAAAATAATTACATCCGCTAATATTGAAAGATTGTATGAAACTATTGCTTGATGAGAACCTTCCAAAGAAACTAAAATTAGATTTTGAAATTCATGATGTTTTTACCGTGCGAGATATGAATTGGCAGGGCATCAAGAATGGAGAGTTATTTAAATTATGCTTTTAAACTTTCAACCCCTTCACTCACTTATATCTCGGATGAAATCTTGTCAAAGTTTCTCTTAGAAATTCTCGATCTAAATGGGTGTATATTTCTGTTGTAGTGATGCTTTCATGACCCAACATTTCTTGTACTGCTCTTAAGTCTGCACCGCCTTCTACCAAATGGGTTGCGAAGGAATGTCGTAGTGTATGCGGATGTATATTTTTTCGAATACCTGCTTGCTCTGTTGCTTTTTTAATGATGTAAAATATCATCACTCTAGATAGTTTACCACCTCGTCGATTTAAGAATAAGATGTCCTCGCACTTGTTTGCTACTTTGATTTGAACGCGTATGTTTTCCGCATAGATAGAGATATATTTTAATGCAGAGGATCCTATTGGAATGAGCCTTTCTTTGTTTCCTTTTCCTATTACCCGTATGCATTGTTCTTGTGCATAAATATGGGATATACGTAATTCGGTTAATTCGCTCACGCGCAAACCACAACTATACATCACTTCCAATATGGCTTTGTTGCGTGTGCCTTCTGGTGTACTGAGGTCAAGGCTATTGAATAATAAATCTAACTCTTCAACAGATAATGTGTCGGGAAGCTTGCGACTAGTTTTTGGTGATTCTAAAAGTTCCGTTGGGTTAATGCTAAGAATATCTTCTAACACTAGGTATTTGAAAAAACCTTTCAAGCCAGATACTATGCGCGATTGGGAAGTAGCAGACATGCCTAATTCATGTATCCATTGTAAAAAAGATTGCAGAATGGAAGTCGTAATTTCTTCTAATTGAATCGTTGGGTGATGGGATTGTAAAAATTGTTCTAGCTTCTCCACATCCTGCAAATAAGCCATTACAGAATTTTCGCTGAGCGATTTTTCCAACTGCAAGTAGGATGTAAAGCCTTTTCTAAATGATGTCCAATTCACTGCTCAAAACTAATTCAATTTGAGGAAGTGGGAAATTCAATTTGTGGAAAGGATACATACGTGATTGTTGCGACTACTATTTATTTGTTCTTTTGTCTTGACACAAAAGAACCAAAAAGTCAAGGCTGTGGATAGTTTGTGCCGATGTGAAAAAATAGAAAGGCTTTCCACTTTTCAATCGGCATAATACCATCTAAGATTTATAAAATAGGCCATTAGCCTATTTCATAAATCAAGATGGCATTAGCTAAAAAATGTTCGTGCTCGACGCAAATCGTCCAAACTCACCAGCTGCCTGCGGCTGGCTGGCTCAAACAGGGACGATTTGTTCGCTGACCACTCCATTTTTTTAACGCCAAACTATCCAAGGCCATTTGCTCGAACATCATTCGATGCAGTAATTTGGGATACACCATATGCGAAGGAAAATTCAATTTGTGGAAAGGATTTTATAAGAGTTCACTTATTAGTAAAAGTTCCTATTCCTCATTAGGATATGCAATGCAAAAGGATTGACTGAACTAAAGTTATAATAAGAAATCTGAGTTTCTATTGTGGTGTATTGCGGCAACGATAGAACGAAAAGCCCGCACCACATCCGCCTCGGTGTGGGCGGACTTGCAGTGATAGCGTGTCTGCCGCCATAATATTATAGAATTATTTTTTCTCGGAAAACACGCTACTGTATGCTTACAAATCTTAAACCTTTTTGGCTATTTCTTTTTTGTCGGTTAACTTCGCCCCATGAAAAAAATTGCAGTCTTTGTAATCCTAGCTTTCTTAGTCAACTGCTTCAGTTCTTGCGAAAAAGAAATCAATGTTAATCTAGCAGACAGCGAAAAAAAAATAGTCATAGAAGGCGTAATTGAAAGTAATCAAGTGCCTTATGTTACCATTTCTAAAAGTATAGGTTTCTTTGACAAAATCGATTTGGGCTCTGTGCAATATGTAAATAATGCCGTTGTAAAAATTGAAGACCTTTCTGACAGTAAATCCATTACCTTGAAGGAATATAATTTGGATACGACGGTAGGAACGCAAACCTTTCATTTTCATATTTATGGGCCAGATTTGAATGATCCTATTGCCATGAGTTTTAAAGGTCAAGTAGAACACACCTATAAATTGTCTATTAGTGCTGAAGGCAAACAATATGAGTCTATTACCAAAATACCAGGCTCGGTCGGTTTAGATTCCTTATGGCTAGAACCCGTGCCAGGTAAAGAAGACAGCTTCAAAGCTGTAAAGGCATACTATAATGATCCAGATACATTTGGCAATGCAGTAAGGTTAGAAACACTGACAAATCGATTTATTAAAACTGGTGTTCCAGAAATTTATTACACTTCATTTAATTCTGTGTATAATGATGATATCATTAATGGAACCAGAATTCCGTTGAGCATTGATTTAGGTTATAATAAGTCAGAAAACTATTCACAAAGCGAAATAAATACCATCGGATTTATTCGTAAAGGCGATACTGTAAATATTAAATGGAGTGCAATAGATACGCATGTATATGACTTTTGGGAAACCTTGGCTTTTTCTCAAAGTAGTGTTGGTAATCCTTTTGCTTCACCAACTAAAATCCAAAGTAATATACCAGGTGCTTTAGGAGTTTGGGCTGGTTACGGTAGTATTTATTACAAGATTATAGATTCCCTTTAATTCAAATTTTTAATTAATTATATGTCACAAGAAATAGAAAAAGTACAATTACTCATTATTGGTTCAGGTCCTGCTGGATATACGGCTGCCATCTATGCTGCACGTGCAAACCTAAATCCAGTTTTATACCAAGGCTTACAACCAGGTGGTCAACTTACTATCACCACAGAAGTAGAAAATTATCCTGGCTATCCGGATGGTGTAATGGGGCCAAAAATGATGCAAGAGTTTGAAGAGCAAGCCAAGCGCATGGGTGCAGATATTCGTTGGGGCATGGCGTCAAAAGTAGATTTATCTAAACAGCCTTATCGTGTAGAAATAGATGAAGAAAAATGGATTGAAGCAAATGCCATTATTATTTCTACTGGTGCATCTGCAAAATGGTTAGGCATTCCTAAAGAAGAGCAATTGGCTACAACAGGCGGCGGCGTTAGTGCTTGTGCAGTTTGTGATGGCGCATTTTTTAGAAATAAAGAAGTAGCGATTGTTGGTGCAGGAGATACTGCCTGTGAAGAAGCAATTTATTTGAGCAAACTATGCAGTACCGTTCACATGATGATACGCAGTGAAAAAATGCGTGCGAGTAAAGTAATGCAAGATCGCGTATTGGCAACTCCGAATATTAAAGTGTATTGGAATACCGTAATTGATGAAATAGAATGTGGTGAAAAAATTACTGGCGTTATTTTAAAACAGAATGCAACTGGCGAAAAAACAAATTTGCCAATTAGTGCATTGTTCGTTGCTATCGGACATACTCCAAATAGTGATTTATTTAAACCATGGATAAACATGGATGAAACAGGTTATATCATCACGCAAGCAGGTTCTACCAAAACAAATATCGAAGGTGTATTTGCGAGTGGTGATGTTCAAGATAAAACCTATAGACAAGCAGTAACTGCTGCTGGAAGTGGCTGTATGGCTGCCTTAGATGCCGAAAGATATTTAAGTGAAAAAGGATTGCACTAAAAACAATGAAACAATTTTACAAGCATAAAATGAATACCATACTTATTCTAGGTATGGTATTTTTTTTATTAAATAATATGGCTTGTAAGAAAAGTATAGACCCTTCGTTTAACGATTCAGGTTTCCCAAATGAAATTGAAAAAATCATTGTCCATAAATGCGCAACAGTCGGTTGCCACAATGATAAAAGTTTTCAAAACGCCGCTAATTTAAATTTAACTACCTGGGATGAATTGTTTAAAGGTGGTAATACGGGATCAGTTGCGGTTGCCTATTCTCCAACACAAAGTTCATTATTAACATTTATAAATACGTATGCGGATCTAGGATTGACGGCAACACCGACCATGCCTTTGAATGCCGACCCATTGTCGAGAGAAGAAGTAAGCACCATTAAAAATTGGATTATCCATGGATGTCCAAATAAAATGGGTGAAATTCCATTTGCAAAAAATCCGAGCACAAGAAACAAATTATACATCGCCAATCAAGGTTGCGATTTAGTGAGCGTTGTAGATGCTGCCTCTTATTTGGTAATGCGATGTGTAAGGGTAGGGCATCAATTACCGCAAAAGGAAGTGCCGCATTGTTTGCGCGTGAGTCCCGATGGAAAGTATTGGTATGTATGTTTTACCAATGGACAATATGTACAAAAGTTTGATGCTATAGCCGATACTTTTATTGCAGAAGCCAACATTGGAACGGGTAAATGGAATGTCATCAAAATAGCACCCGACGGAAATCATGCGTATGTTTCGAGTTTTGATAATGATGGTAAATTAGTGGAAATCAATTTGAATACCATGACCATCAGCAATACCATTGCGGGTTCTGGGTTATTGGCAAATCCACATGGCATCGCCTATTCTGCAAGTCAAGATACAGTATATGCAAGTGCACAATACGGGAATATGATCTATCGTATTGTGCCAAAATTATTTGTTGTTGATCAACTGTCTATTCAAAAAAATGCGGCTCCCGTATTGACGCCGCAATTATTAGATCCGCATGAAATCGTGATGCGCCCAGATTATAAATACTATTTTATTTCCTGCCAAGCAAGCAATGAAGTTCGGGTAATGGACGCACAGGCAGATACATTATACAAGGTCATTCCGGTTGGTACTTACCCTTTGGAGTTTGCGATTTCCCAAAAAAGGAATCTCTTGTTTGTGACGTGTCAAGAAGATGTCAATCAAACCTACCTCAATTTTGTCGGCTCCGTTTATGTTATTGATATGGCTACTTTTCAAGTGATTCGTAAATTGGATATGCCATTTTTTCAACCCCATGGTTTGGCAATGGATGATGCGCTTGACTTGCTTTTTGTAGGTAGTCGTAATGTCAATCCTTCTGGACCGGCGCCACATCATACGTCAGAATGTGCTGGCAGAAATGGATATTATCATGCCATTAATCTCAATACTTGGCAAGCCTTAAAGCCCGTATCAGAAGTGTCTGTAGATCCGTATAGTTTAGATATTCGGTAAAAAATTACCCAATGATAAAGAACAACAATTAGAACAAATCAGTTCCATCAGAAGAAAAAGTAATTGCCTTATTGAAAACGAAACCCGCTTCTGGATTTACGGTAGAAGATGCGGAAAAGACGCTGGAAGGATTTAAGAAGTGATGGGGTTGGGTCTGAATCACGGATGGAGAGGATGAAAGGATTACACGGATTGAAAAAAGGACTTTGCAAGAGAATTGTAGTTGTCATTTTAATTACGCAAACTTGTACTGAGCGCAACCGAAGTACCAGAACATTTACTTTTGAAATTGATTATTAGACACGGTTTGCAAACCCGCGCGAGCCAAGAGCGAGAGGACTCTCCGAAGAATGGGGAAAGGGAATGAGAGTGAGAAACAGAGTGAGAACGAGGAGAAAAATCAGAATACGTTCGTGTCACTGCGCTCTACGCTATTCGTTCTCGTTCTGATTTTTC
>CANJRV010000020.1 GCA_947476825.1 Bacteroidota bacterium
ACCATGTTCCTGGGAGCGCTTTGTAATGATAGATTCTACCAATTTCCTCCAAGGTCAAAGCTTTTTTAATATTCTTGCTTGCAGGAATCTGGTATCTTCTTTTACCAAAAGGATAATCATCTTTGTTCATCAACTTCTCTTCTATAGCAATATTTATAATTGCTCTGAGGGGTCGGAGATAAATTCCCACAGTACTTATTGACCTCCCTTTAGCCATAAACCAAGTTTCAAAATCATGCAAGAATTTTGGTGTAACTTCTTTAAATTCCAATTTAGATTTGAATAGCTTAAGACTAGTAAGACTACAGGTATAAGTTCCAGCTGTACCGTGTCGACCGCTCTCGCTAATTGCATTGATTACCTTTTCAAACAATGCATAGACATTATCCACTTTTACTTTTTTGGAATACATCGATTGTTCAAATGCTTCCAATGAGAAATTTGGTAAATTGATAATTACTTGATTCGCTTTTACTAAAATACCATCCAATTTGAATTTATGTTCTAGTAATTTCTTTTTTCGAGCAGGGAGAATATCCTTGCTTATCGATCCAGGATTAAGCACAAGACTAAAATCGGTCTCATTGAGATCGATACCAGTGCGGAAATATTTTTGTTCACGAGCAAAAGTTACTCGGAGTTTTACAGGAAATAAACCTGTTTTTTTCTTGCGCCTACTATCTAAAATGATAGTGGCAGATGGGGTTAAAATTTGCATACTTTTTGCATACATTTAGTGTTAAATAATGAAATTAAATAAAATCAAAGGAAAGGTGTAAATCCATACAAACCAACGCCAGTAAGGGTTGTGTGAGGATAAGTTAAAAAATGAAATGTAGATTAATCAAACTCTTTTAAACTGTTAATCAGAGGGTCTCTGGTTCAAGTCCAGAAGGGAGAGCGAATAAGACAAGCCATCAGAAATGATGGCTTGTTCTTTTATACTCATGAATAAGGTTAGTTGCATCTTTTATTTTTTCTTTGATTAATTGTATAACCTATTTTTCAATTTGTGATAAAGACTTTCTCTCCATCTTCTCCGATTCTGAAAAAGTATATTGAATGCTTTTACCTTTATGAAGGCAAACCGATCTCGAAATTTAGTTATGTGGCTTTTCCTCATTTTAATACAGGGCTTTCTTTTTTCAAGGGAGCTTCAATCAAAAGGGAGCAATGGCGTATTGAAATTTCGGAAAGCAGAGATGCAGCTGTACACATTGAAATACTAGGCAAATACACGAGCCCGCTAAAAATAGATTACAAGGGAAAAGTTCAGGAAATTTCTATTGTATTTAAACCATTAGGTTTTAATCGTTTTGTTCGAGGTAGTTATCAATCTATTGCACCTCATTTTTCTCAACAATTTACAAATAATGTTTGGAGAGATTTTGGAAAAAATCTGTTTTCTGGAGAAGATGACTCAAGTAATTTGGAATCATTTTTACTTTCTCAATTTACTGAAATTCAAGATTTGGCACGCATTGAAGAGTCACTGAAGAATTTAGAAAACAGTAATGATGAAATTTCCATCGCTAATCTTGCTATCCTGCTTGGATATAATCAGAAAACCTTCCAAAGACATTTTAAAAAATATATGGGTTGTACGCCGATTGAATATCGTAGAATATGCAGATTTAGACACGCCTTGACTAATAAGTTGAATAACGCCCAATTAAAAAATTTAACCGAATTGACCTATGAAGGAGGGGATTTCGACCAATCTTATTTTATCAAAGAATTCCATAAACTTACCAATCATAATCCTACAGATTTTTTTAAGACAGCAAGTAAAGTAGATGGGGATAAGATAGTTTGGGTAATAAAGTAGTGTCCAAAAAGTACAATTTTGTGTAGATAGGGCTTTCTAATTTTGGGCTAAATAAAATATGTCAAAATGAAAACTCCTATTAACAAATTTCTTTATGTTGGATTCCTATTGTTAGGAATTTACCAAGCCCTGTTTACCAAAGATTATATCCAAGCGGCATCTTCTCTTGGCATTGGAATGGCATTTGACCCTTTCAATCCAGAGCAAAAATGGAATGATAGACCTACTTGGCAGAAAGTGGTTTTAATCATTCACCTTGCTTTAGTTGCAGCAATGTTCGGATTGGGAATTGGTTTGAATGATAAATAATCTTACTTCCGTTTGATATGATGTTTAACCCATTAACCTCATTATTGTTATAATCAATCAAAGCATTTTAATTGCAACTTTCATTCGAAAAGAGAACAAAATGGAAAGATTGAAATTTCAATAAGGCTTTTTTAGTTTTATCTAAAACCTACTAAATGCCTTCCGGGCTTGAAGCATCTGTGCTTTTGTAAGAAAATTGGACGGGTTACTGGAAATAGGATAATTTATAGGATCATATTTCAAGATTTTAGAATTAGCAGAATAAGATTTATTTATCTCGTCGTGCTAATCCTCTAATCCTGTGCATCCTGATGCAGACTTATTTTATAAGCAAACACTATTATACTCAGATATTAATTTGTATTTTGCAAATTGATTTTGAGAATATAAAATAATAGTTGACAGGACTAAGCTGATATCAATAAAGGCAAGAGTAGGCAAAAACTTTATACTCGATGAAAAAGGGTAAGCGAACAACAAGTAAAAAAAACAATAACTTATGAAGTTGTATGGTCTTAAAGCAATATTATTCATTACTATAGGTCTGTTTCTGTTTGCATTATTATTTTATTTTGCTGAACATCAGAAAGAAAGCCTATTGAGCAGGATTTTATTTTTTAAGTATATCTACCTCTTTATGGTTATCACTTGCTTTCAAGTAATTACTATAAGAGGGAATATTTTTAGGATCTATAAATTTTCTATGCTATTCTCAAGAAATAGGAGAATTGATTTAGATAAGATAAATGAAGTAGTGATTCGTATTCAAGGTTTTCAAATTCGAGTATTTCAATTAAATTTTATTGGAGATAATTTCAATGAAAATATCCATGGTTGTCTAACAAATATTGAGGATAAATCTTTAGGAAATTATTTATCTATTATCGATAAAAAAGTAACAATTGAATTGGACTAATATCTTTCAAATGTCAAACACAACTGAATGAGCCTTTGCTTTATTGTTTAACCAATATGCATTTATAAGGATACAATTCATTTATTTGTCAAGTCTCTTCATCCGTTAAATCCCTTTCATCCTCTTACCTCCGTGGTTCTAATATTAGTAGTTTAACACTTTCCATTTCATCTTCTTCACTATTTGTTATCAAATTATTACTAATTATCTAAACTAAATTCTAAAAAAAGTTCGTTATTTGCTGGAATCTTTGCAAAAGCAAATTTTATTCATCATCTAATTATTAAATCATTGTTAGCTTTAGGTAAACAAATTCAAACTATAATAAAGGAGTGGCGTTCTAGTTTCAGAGAGCCTTCTTTTGCTTGGAAGATATTGTTGATGCCCGGTTTGTTTTTTGTTTATTCTGCTATTACACAAAAACTTGGCAATTTCGTAGAAATGCGCAAGGGCATGGTTCTTGATGATAAATTGTTGTACTGGTTTCCAAGTTATGATTTCTCTTTCTATATTTTTATTCTATTATATTCTTCTTTGACATTAGTTGTCCTAACACATTTAGATAAACCAAAAATCATTTTACGAATTATAGAAATGCACTTTTTGGTTGCTGTTGTTCGTCAACTTTGTATATTGCTCATTGCACTCGATCCACCAGCTGGCATTATTGTTTTACGGGATGTATTTTTAGAAAATACCGTTTACCCACGCAATTCCCCACTGACCAAAGATTTATTTTTTAGTGGTCATGTTGCGAGTATATTCCTTTATTTTTTATGTGCCGAGAAGAAATATATCAAAGGATTTTTGATTTCTGCAACTTTCTTGATGAGTTTTATGATACTAAGTATGCGCGTACATTATACCTATGATGTATATGGCGCTATATTTTTTACTTACCTTATTTACAAATTCCCAAGTTGGATTCGCAGTAGAGAAATGGTGATGCGCTAAGGGTATACAAAAGTTGTTGATTGTTTCTTTTTGAGCAATGATTTGCCTGTAATTTATTATTTTCGAGGCCATGAGAGCGATTATTCAACGAGTGAAAAATGCCAACGTAAGTATTGAAGGCAACCTAACCGCAAACATTGAACAAGGCTTATTGGTTTTATTAGGCATTGAAGCGGAAGATACAGTGGACGATATCACATGGCTCAGTGCGAAAATTGTACAAATGCGTATTTTCAATGATCAGCAACATTTGATGAATTTATCACTGCACGATGTACAAGCAAATATTTTATTGGTAAGCCAATTCACCTTACATGCTTCTACCAAAAAAGGAAATCGACCTTCCTTTATTCTTGCTGCGAAACCAAATATCGCTATTCCTTTATATGAAGCCATGATTGTGCAATTGGAAAAGGATTTGGGTAAAAAAATTCAGACAGGAAGCTTTGGAGCAGATATGCAAGTTTCATTAGTAAATGACGGTCCCGTGACTATCTTTATTGACTCAAAACAAAAACAATAAAATATGCAACTGCAAGAATTGCAACAAGAAGTAGATGATTGGATAAAAACCTATGGTGTTCGCTATTTCAACCACTTGACGAATTTAGGCATATTGATGGAAGAGGTTGGCGAACTATCTCGCATCATGGTGCGCACTTATGGTGAACAAAGTTCTAAACCGCAAGACAATACAAAAAATATTGCCGATGAAATGGCGGATATACTTTGGGTTTTAACAGCATTGGCAAATCAATGCGATGTAAATCTAGAAGAAGCCATGAAAAAAAATATAGAAAAGAAAACGAATCGGGATAAGACAAGACACCAGGAAAACCAAAAATTGCTGTAATGCTACTTTGCATTTTTCAATAAAAAATAAATGCCAATGCTCGCATAGATTATTCTTAAATTTCTTGAAAATATTTTATTTAAAAATTAGTTTTGCCTACTCATGAAAAAAAAACAAGTCTCTACACATTATCCTTCATCGAACACGAAAATTTCCATTGGATAAGGTATGCTTTTTAACTCCATTGAATTCGCCATTTTCTTACCCATTATTTTTGCACTGTATTGGTTTGTGGATCCGAAAAGTGTAAGGGTTCAAAATATTTTATTATTAGTTGCGAGTTATTATTTTTATGCTTGTTGGGATTGGCGCTTTTTATTCCTCTTGGTATTTTCAACCTTACTAGATTATTACACAGGAATAAAAATGCATGAAGCAAGTACAGTCAAATTAAAAAAGATATGGCTCTGGATCAGTATCGGAATTAATTTGGGCTTCTTAGGCGTATTTAAATATTACAACTTTTTTGCTACTTCTTTTGAAAGCGCATTGTCTGAAATAGGCGTGCATGTTAATTTGTGGACTATCCAAGTTATCCTACCTGTTGGTATTTCATTCTATACTTTCCATGGATTGTCGTATGTGATTGATATTTATAAAAATAAAATTAAGCCAGAAAGGAATTTCATCGATTACACTTTATTCGTGAGTTTTTTTCCATTGCTTGTAGCTGGACCAATCGAAAGAGCAACCCATCTTTTACCACAAATTCAAAGAGAAAGAACCTTCGATTATACAAAAGCAATTGATGGTTTGCGTCAAATTTTATGGGGATTGTTTAAAAAAGTAGTCATCGCAGATCAATGTGCTATCTATGCGAATCAAATTTTTTCGAATGCGTCCGATTATTCTGGTAGCACGCTTTTACTTGGGGCATTATTTTTTACATTTCAAATCTATGGCGATTTCTCTGGCTATTCCGATATTGCGATTGGAACGGCAAAATTGTTTGGTATAGATCTTCTGCGAAATTTTGCATTCCCATATTTCTCCAGAGATATAGCAGAGTTTTGGCGCAGATGGCATATTTCATTATCTAGTTGGTTTAGAGATTATTTATACATTCCGCTGGGAGGGAGTAAGGGCGGCACTTGGACTAAAGTAAGAAACACATTTATCATATTTATTGTCAGCGGTTTTTGGCATGGCGCCAATTGGACATTTCTGGTTTGGGGTTTTTTAAACGCCTTGTATATCATGCCTTCCATTGTATTAAAATCCAATAGAAATCATTTGGATATCGTCGCACAAGGAAAGTATTTGCCAAGCCTTCGCGAATTCGGAGGCATGCTCATTACATTTTTACTCACTGTATTAGCTTGGATATTTTTCAGATCGGAAGATTTAACACATGCCATCCAGTATATTTCTACCATAGCTTCACCTTCTTTATTTACCATTCCAACATTCAGACCCTTTGTTCTTTTTTTATTCTTGCTTTTCTTTTTCGGTATGGAATGGATAGGCAGGGAACAGCAATTTGCGTTGGCAAAAATAGGCGAGCGTTGGCCTTCTTGGTTAAGATGGATCATGTACTATGCTTTTATCATTGCTATATTTGCCTTCGTGGGTAAAGAGCAACAATTTATTTATTTTCAATTTTAAAGAATGCGAAAATTTATTCAAAGGGTAATTCATTTTTTCTTAGTTGCTGGTATTGCCATGTCGCTTTTGTTGATTAGTTATGTGTGCTTTGATCCGTTCGTAGTCTTAAAGAAAATACATTACCATTCTATTCCCATTGGCAATCCGAATCGCGATTATTTATCTACCGAATTATTTCTAAAAAATTATAAAACATACCATTACAACTCCTTTATTTTCGGTAGTTCCAGGACCTTGGCCTATCGCATAGATTCTTGGGATAAGTATTTGCCAAAAGAAGCTAAGCCATTCAAGTTTGATGCGTATGGGGAAACCATTTATGGCATCTATACGAAGATGAAATTTTTAGATAAGTTAAATGTAAAAATGGATAATGCCTTACTTATTTTTTGTAGAAATATTACATTTCAACGTCCGCATAATTCGGATAATCATTTAACCATCAAACATCCAGCAACTTCAGGTGAAAGTGAGTGGATGTTTCATTGGGTATTTTTTAAGGCCTATTTGAATCCGAATTATTTCTTTGAATTTTTATGGCATATAATCACGGGCAAGCAAAAAGTGATAGACGCCGAAATGTTGCACTTAAATAAATTTACTTTCGATTCTGTTCGCAATGAAATGGATTTGAAAGCCAAAGAGAATTCGATCAACTTAGGCATGAATGTGTATTATATGGAAAAGAAAAATCTGTTTTATAAACGTAAGGGAGAATTGCTAGACCCAAAGTCGAAAATAAGAAAGACGCAATTGTTTATGTTGAAGGAGATAAAAAGATTGCTTGAAAAACACAATACCAACTATAGAATTGTCATCAGCCCTTTGTACGAACAAATGAAATTTAGTGTAGAAGACAGGCGAATTTTAAATCAATTATTTGGCGATCATATCCATGACTTTTCAGGTAAAAATTATTTTACAGATGATGTGACGCATTATTATGAAGCCAGTCATTACCGCCCGATGATAGGGGATAGTATTTTATCTATTATTTATGCAGATAAAAAATAAAGCTAGATTGAAAAGTTAGGCAAGTTATTCTGCATTCTAATTTGCAATTTGAAAATTTATCCCCTAGGTATTACTTGTTTTTTAGTAGGTTTGCAATTTTCAAAAAGCCATGCAAAAAAGGCATACTCTAATTTTATTTTATTTTATATTTTGTTCCTGCGGATATTTCTCGTCCTCTACAAATAGCCATGGTAGCAGTAATGTAGATAAATTTCCGGAACTCGCCTCTGTAAATAGTCAAATTGAAAAATCGCCTAAAAATGCAGCCTTGCTGTATCAAAGGGGAATGATTTTATCCAAATTGAAACAAGATTCTTTGGCTATTTTGGATTTTCAGAATGCCATTAAAATAGATAGCAATAAGGCAGATTATTATAGCGCCATTGGTAATATTTTATTTGAACATAAAGACATTGCAGGTAGTGCAATATGGCTGGCAAAGGCAGTGGCTCTCAATCCTTCGGATGAAACGGCGCATTTGAAAATGGCGAAATTGTTTTTATATACTGGCGAATACCCAAAAGCATTTACTGAAATTAATACGGTATTGCGAGGGAATGTCTATAATCCTGAAGCTTATTTTTTAAAAGGGATGTGCTATAAAAATATGAAGGATTCTAATAAGGCAATTTCAAGTTTTCAAACCGCTGTGCAAACAGATCCTAAGTATGCAGATGCTTATATGCAATTGGCTTTAATTTATCAAGCCAAGAAGGATCCTGTGTCGTTACGATATTTTGAAAATGCCTATCAAGCCGATACAAGCAATTTAGAATCTTTGTATGGGGAAGCCATGTATTGGCAAGAGCAGGAGAAGTTTGCGGAAGCGAAAAAAGTCTTTACAAGAATTGTGTATATCGATCGACAATACCCAAAAGCATTTTTTAATATGGGCTGGATGCTGTTGCAAGAAGATAGTACCGAAAAAGCGATTCGTCAATTTGATATTGCTATTCAAGTAAAACCAGATTACGCAGAAGCCTATTATAATCGTGGATTGTGTTACGAAATCAGAAATGATCGAACGCAAGCCATCGCGGATTATAAACAAGCATTAATTTTTTTACCTGACTTTGCTTTGTGTAAGACGGCTTTGGGGAGAGTAGAAAGTGGTAAGTAAAAAGTAAAAAGTAAAAAGTCGTAAGTCGTAAGTCGTAAGTCGTAACATAAGTAAAAACCTAAATAGTAAAATTAAAATATCCAACTATAAATTTCCAAATAATAAAAAGCCAATTACAAGTCTTGTATTTTCAAATTTTCAAATCAACAAATTTTCAAATCAACAAATTCCTAACTTAATAAATTGTAAATGTTAAAAGATAAATGTTCATCACGTGTTACTTTCGACTTTTTACTTTCTACTAACTACTCAATACTAACAACATGGCACTCATAGCTCCTTCCATTCTTTCTGCTAATTTTTTAAAATTAAGCAACGACATCCACATGATAAATGAATCACAAGCAGATTGGTTTCATCTGGATGTGATGGATGGTCGTTTTGTACCAAATATTAGTTTCGGTTTTCCTGTTATTGCTGCGATTAAAAAAGAAGCGCGCAAGACATTAGATGTGCATTTAATGATTGAAGAGCCAGGTAAATATGCCGAAGAATTTAGAAATGCTGGTGCAGATATATTAAGTGTACACATTGAAGCTTGTCCTCATTTGCATCGAAATTTGCAACAAATAAAAAGTCTGGGTATGCAAGCAGGCGTTGCGATAAACCCACATACGCCAGTTCAACACATGTTTGATGTATTACACGACATTGATGTGGTTTGTATGATGAGTGTAAATCCTGGTTTCGGGGGACAAAAATTCATTGCACACACCATTGAAAAAATAAAAACCTTGAAAGCAGAAATAGTGCGTAGAGGTTTGTCTACATTAATCGAAATTGATGGCGGCGTAACATTAGAAAATGCCTCCTCTATAATTGCTGCAGGTGCTGATGTTTTAGTTGCTGGCAATACCGTATTCTCTACCTCCGATCCAAGCGATACAATTGCGAAATTGAAAGCAATGTAATGAAATGAGATACGAGTGATATTCCTGTTCTATATGATGGAAGGACTGAATCATAGGAATCATTTAATCAAAAAAATCATAGTTCAGACAATATGCTTGCATAGGACACGGGTTGCAAACCCGCGCCAGCCAAGGCCAGCCAACATGTTCAGAACATACAAGCACATGTATCGCAAAGCTATATTACTTCATTTCTGGAACTAGACCTATTTTATAGGAGTTGGTTTCAGTAAAGTGATTTATGTATTAGAGTTTTGTTATGAATTACCATTCCCTCTAATTCACCCTATTCCCGTCCGCATCCAATTCCACTACATTATAACCCATCTTTTTCAAACCTGGCATTATTTTGTCTTTGTCACCAGCAAGTACAATATTCATTTTGTTGATGTCTATCCATTTTTTAGCCAGAGCATTTATTTCAGCTTCTGTCATGTCTTTCAAAATTTTATTTTGTTCGTCTACAAAATTTGCTTTTAAATTATGCTGTAAAATATTACCTAAGAAATCGGCCTTCTGAAATCCTGTTTCGTATTTACGCGCATCGCTTTGCCCAATGGCACTCTTTAAAAATACCAATTCATCCTTCGCAATACCAGTCGCATTATACTTTTTAGCTTCCTTTACTACTTCCATCAAAGCACTATCAGTAGCTGGTGATTTAATGCCAGAAGAGAATCCAAAGGAACCTGTATAATCATTACCATTGAATCCAGAACGTGCACCATAAGTCCAGCCTTTGTCTTCACGCAAATTCAAATTAACGCGACTATTAAACGCACCACCAAATGGATAATTCATTAATCCAACTCTATAATATTCGCCTGTTGCATCGTATTTTAAATCGGTTACATAACCAATTCTAAATTCTGTTTGTGCAGCTTTCGGAATATTCACAATGTATATCGTATTCGCTTCTGCACCGCTTTTGGCTGCTACTAATTTAGGCAATGCCACTGCTTGATTTGGTAATTTTTTCAATCGATTCATAATCTCTTTGGTATCAGCATCCGTGATATCGCCAACCACAACGATACGCATATCTTGACGACTCATATAATTTTTAGAATAGTTTTCGATGTCTGCTAATTGTATCGCTTTTACGGTTGCTTCTGTACCATTACTTGGTAAGCCCAATAAACAATCGGAGCCGTAATTGATTTTTGCATTCGCAATATTAGCTACATTGACAGCACGAGTTCGTGCATTTTTAATTCCTTCTATCGTTTGGTTTTTAATTCTTTCAAATGCATCTTCTTTAAAACGAGGTTCTAATAATCTCTCTTCCAAAATATCCAATGTGGCTAGTAAATTCTTTTTCAAACAACGAACGGTAACCACTGTTTGATCTAAATCAGTTCCGAAAGAAATACTACTTCCTAATTTGTCTAACATCACGCCCATCTCCTCTGAGCTGTGTTTCTTCGTATCTTCATCCATCATTTTTGCAAATAAGGTTGCTACGCCAGCTTTGGATAAGTCATTTTGTTCAACCAATCTACCGCCTTGTAAGCCAATAGAAATAACCACTGTAGGTATTTCGTCGTTTACAGTAGAAATCATTTTCATGCCATCTTTTTCTAGTTTTTTAAAGTTGGGTACTTTAATACTTGGGTTAGCTCCAGCTGCTGGTTGAATACTTCTATCAAACTTATCTGTTGCTTTTGTATATTTTAAATTGTCGTATCCGTAATCTGGCGCAGTGTATCCATTTTTATATACGGTATAATTGTCTGCTGCGGCTTTCAATGAATCCGTACCTTTGGTCAATACACTCAATATTACCATCGGTTTGTCTTTCAAATATTTGTTATAAACATCAATTACATCATTTTTGGTAAGGCGATTTAATCTATCCAATTGATTTTTAATATCATTAGGACTTCCTGTATACGTTTGCGAAGCAGCCAATTGAGAAACCTTGCCACTCACACTTTCTAAGCCGTACACTAGTCTTGCTTCTTGAGATAATTTGAATTTAATAATATCATCATCTGTTACTCTTCTTTCTATAAAATCTTTAATTGCCGCTCTAACTTCTTTCTCCATTTTATCTAAAGAAGTACCAGCTTTAGGCATAATACTAAATTGAAAGGTGCCTGCTAATTCATCGGTTGAATGCGACGCATTTGCACTTAATGCCTTTTGTGTTTTTACTAATTTTTGATATAAAATAGAGGAGTTATCTCCGCCTAATATTTCAGCCAAACAATCTAATGCTATTTCATCTTTATCGAATTGCGGAACAGTTGGCAAGGCACAAACCAACATCGGTAATTTGGCATATCCATCCACCATGCTTGCATATCTGTCTTCTTGAAAAGTAACCAATGGCAGAACTGTTTTTTCAACATTCGGGCACTTAGGAATAGAGCCAAAATATTTTTCTACCAACTGCACTACCTCTTGTACTTTTACATCGCCACCTACAGTTACCACTGCATTATTTGGTCCATACCAACGTAGAAAAAAATGTTTCAAATCTTCCACATTCACTCTGTCTAAATCTTCTACATAACCAATAGTAAGCCAAGAATAAGGATGACCATAAGGATACAAATTTTTAGATAATGTTTCTTGCACCAAGCCATAAGGACGGTTGTCGTAATTTTGACCACGTTCATTTTTTACTGTTGCACGTTGCACCTCAAACTTTTTTTGTGTTACTGCATCCATCAAAAATCCCATGCGATCGGATTCTAGCCAAAGCATTTTTTCTAATTGATTGCTTGGCACAGTTTCAAAATAATTGGTTCTATCTTTATTGGTACTTCCATTCAAGGTACCACCAGATTCTGTAATGATTTTAAAATGTTGTTCATCTGCAACATGATCACTTCCTTGAAACATCATGTGTTCAAAAAAGTGTGCGAAACCAGATTTGCCAATTTCTTCACGTGCCGAACCTACATGGTAAGTCACATCGACATGCACTATTGGATCGCTATGGTCTTCATGCACAATTAATGTAAGCCCATTAGGCAATACATATTTTTCATAAGGGATAACAATTTCGTTGCCTGTTTTGGTAACCTTCTCTATTAATTTGGTTTGTGCATAAACACTGAAATGGATAGCTAGAGCCAATATGCCGCATGTGATTTTTTTCATCTTTTATTTTTTGTGGCACTAAAGTAATATTCTAATTCGATATTCGGAAGGAAGTATAAACCATTCGTCTTGGATAGATCATAGAAAAAAATGGGACACTAAAAAGGAACACCTATTTTTTAGGAGACAATGAGGTCGTTTGGTGGATGTATTGCGGCAACTATTGAGTGGAAATCCTTTTTGCGGCGAAGCAAGCAAAAAGATTGGAACGGAAAGCGTGTGTGCCGCCCAACCTATTCTGAAGATATTTTTAGTATTGCTATTAAAATATGTCCGTCATTTTTTTAGCCCATTTTATTTTCATTATTTTACATAAAATAAAATGGCTTGAAGATCATCATCCACATCATTCGTAAAATAGGAATCGGGATAGTATTATTTTTCTCGATTTATTTTTTAACCGCGTTCATACTTTCTCGTATTTCTGTTGCGAAAGAAAAAAATACAAAAGAAGACCTATTTATTTATGTCAAATCGAATGGTGTGCATACGGATATTGTGATGCCAGCGCGAAATGAACAAATGGATTGGACTCGCGAAATAAAATTTTCAAACACGCAAACCACAGATACAACTTGGCGTTATGTGGCGATGGGCTGGGGCGATAAAGGGTTTTATTTGCAAACACCCAAGTGGAAAGATTTGAAATTAAGTGTTGCGTGTAAAGCTGCATTTGCACTGAGCACTACTGCTATACATGCTACCTATTATCGAGATTTGACATTGGATAATAAGTGCAAAAAAATAGGAATTAGTAAAGAACAATATGCTCGATTGATTCAGTATATGGTTGCTAGCTTTCAACAAGATGAGGCAGGTCATTTTATGGCCATAAAAACGAATGCAAACTACGGTAATACAGATGCTTTTTATGAAGCCAAAGGTTCTTATAGTTTATTCTATACTTGTAATACTTGGGCAAATAATGCATTGAAATCCTGTGGTCAAACATGTTGTGTTTGGACTATTTTTGATACAGGCATTTTTTTGAAATACGAATAGGTTTTTTTGTTTGTTGAACTGGATAAGTATGCCCCATTTTTTCGGTGCCAATCAATGGGTTTAAATACTGAATAAGATTTTCTGTTTTTATATTTTGCGAAAAAGCAAAAGCAGAAACGCGAGTCAATAAAATCAGGATAATATTTTTGTAGCAGTCATTTGAATAAGAGGTTACATTTATTATAGATGAGAATTATTCTACTACATCAATTTATTATTATCCCTTCTTGACATACTTAGTTAGAATCACAATAGTTTGGTCATTTATTTTTCCTTCAATTTGTTCATGATTATCCGACACTAATCTTATGCGTTTAACAATGGTGCCTTTGGCAGCAGTAAAACTGGTGCCCTTCACATTCAAGCCTTGGGTCAGAACTACAGTATCTCCATTTTCAAGTGTGCTTCCATATGCATCTTTATGCACATCAGATTGCGCGTAAATACTCATTGCCCATTGAATGACATTCTCATCTAGTTCAACAGAATCGATTACTTGACTTGCCCAATCCTCTTCTTTGCAGAGTTGTAATAATCGATAACTTAATGCTTGCACGCTAGGTTCTGGGCTCCAAATACTGCCTTCTAAACAACGCCAATAATCCCCTTTTTCATTCTTCTCTATTGCACTTAAACAAGTGTCACATAGGGCAACTTGATTTTCAATTTGGTCATCATTTTTAGGGCTGACATTATAATCATTGGTGGCAGTTAAACTATTACATAGTTCACATAGACCTTGGTTACGTTCACTCAAATGTTTATTTATGGACATAGGATATTTTTAAGATTTTGCGAATGTATATATATTAATTTGGAAATTGGATAGTTGCAAAAAATCAGATTGGTAAGAATATAATGTGTAATTAGTGGATTCAATCGATTTGATGGAGTTTCTAGTTTTCGCATAACGTATAGGAAAGTGATTACATTTTTGCTTTTACATACCTTATTCAAAATTCTTCAAGTATAGATGTAGTCTTTCATATTTTGCTATTTGCAATAATTTTATTTTCCTACATTTGGCGGATAATCTGCATGGAAAATTTTAAAAAACTGAGCATAGTCATACCCGCCTATAATGAAGGGAAAACGATACATCTCATCTTAGATAAGGTGGCTGCGGTGCAACTTATTCATTCCATAGAAAAAGAAGTCATTATTGTGAATGATTGTAGTAAGGATGATACGGAAGAAGCAATTCAAAGATATATGGCGAATGGTAAGTTGCAAATAACTTATTATAAGCATGAAGTGAATCAAGGCAAAGGTGCTGCTATTCATACTGGTATAAAAAAAGCAACAGGTGATTTTGTTTTGATACAAGATGCCGATTTGGAATATGATCCAGAAGAGTATAATGACTTATTAAAACCTGTGATGAAAGGCGGTGCAGACATTGTCTACGGCAGCCGTTTTATTGGTGGCAATCCACATCGGATTTTATTTTTTTGGCATAGCATTGGAAACATTTTTTTGACGAGACTCAGTAATATGTTTACCAATCTGAATTTGACAGATATGGAAACCTGTTATAAATTATTTCGAAGAGAGATTATACAGAATATCGATTTGGTTGAAAAGCGTTTTGGCTTTGAACCAGAAGTAACCGCAAAAATTGCTAAACTAAAGAATATAAAAATATTTGAAGTGGGCATTAGTTATTATGGTCGCACGTATGAAGAAGGTAAAAAAATTGGTTGGAAAGATGGATTCAGAGCCATCTATTGTATACTCAAGTATAATTTATTTTCTTAGTTTATTAAGCAAAGAATCTTAGGGTAAAATAATCTTTCTTTGTGGATGAGTTGCGGCAACGATTGTAGTGAAAATCCTTTTTGCTGGCTTTGCAGCAAAAAGATTGTAACGGAAAGCGTGCCTGCCGCCCAAATAATTTTCATTCTATTTTTACTTCGAAATAAAATTATCGAAGTAAAGTTAAATCTCCTTTTAACAAAGTTTCCTTAGCATTGTAGCCGCATCTATATTGCACTAAATAATAGTAGTTTCCAATTTCTGCATCCACGCCTTTATACTTTCCATCCCAAGCTGATCCAGGATAGTCGGTTGTAAATACCAATTCTCCGTATCGGTTATAAATATTGAAACGAATCAATTCAATATTATCTGTATGCAGTAATCTAAATTCGTCATTGTGTCCATCGCCATTTGGTGAAAAGGCATTTGGTACAAACACAGGGCAATTACAATTGCTGGAAGGCGTAATTTGAATATCGTCTCTAAATGTACATGGTCCTACACTTACATCAACCCAGTATAAACCAATATCTTTAATCGTATAGGTGGATTTTGTAGAGTTGTCTTGCCAAGCATAGGATGCAAAAGGCCTGTAGACATTTAATTTGATTTCATCTTCTTTGCAAATGCTTGTGTCATTTCCTAAAGAGAAAATAGGTAGTGGCAATTGGGTTACTTGTATAGTATCTGAACTACTGCAACCAATGTGGGTAACAGTTACGGAATAAGCAGCTGTTTGAGAAACTTGTAAAGTGGATTGTACTGAATTGTCTTGCCAAACATAGGTACAGCCAGGACAAGTTACATCCAATACAATAGAAGTGCCTTCGCAAATGGAAGTATCTTGACCTAGATAAGCATTTGGATAATTGTTCACTGTAATGGCTATCGTATCCGAAACTTTACAATTATTTTGATTCACGATAACCCAATACCAACCGGTTTGGTTCGCAGTAAATGTTGCATTACTACTTCCATTTTGCCAAGTATACGTAGAGCTTGGATTAAATGCATTTAAAACGATAGACTGCCCTTGACATAAATTGGTATCTAAACCGAGATTCACTATCGGCAATGGATTCACTTGAATTTGTTGCGAATTGGAAGAGGTGCAGTTGTGAATATCTGTACCAACAACTGTATACAATGTTGAGGTATTTGGAACAAAGGCTATCCCATTCTGTACGCCTGAATTCCAATTGTATGTGGAAGCGCCTGTAGCGGTTAAAGTCACAGGGGCTCCAGCACAAATAGTATCATTGGGCGAGACGATAATGGAAATAGTTGGAAGAGGGTGAACTACAATTTGTATACTAGATGTATTGCTGCAATTATTCGCATCTGTTCCTGTAACGGTATAGGTATTGGTGTTGAGCGGAACGAAAGCAACATTATTGATAACGGATGAAGTCCAGGTATACGAAATTGCGCCGCCACCATTTAAAATGCAAGCAGTACCTGCACATACACTATCGTTAGGAAAAACACTGGCAACAGTAACCGTTGGCAAAGGATTTACGGAAACGAACACGCTAGATGTATTACTGCAATTGAAAGCATCAGTACCAGTGACGGTATAAGTTGCACCCGAAGATGGAACAAAAGTAACACCATTTGAAACGCCGCTACTCCATGAATAAGTAGAAGCACCTCCACCACTCAATGTTAAATTGCCTCCAATGCAAACCGAGGCTGGTGAGGCATTTGCGGTGACAGAAGGTAGGGCGTGTATGGTGATATTTGTACCATTGTTGCTACCTGTTACAACCGGATTATTACTCACTACTCTTACTCGATATGCAGCGCCTGTTAATGAACCTATAGGAAAGGTAACTGGTATAGAACCACTTGTAGTAGACGAAACTGAGCCAATATTAACTGGCGAAGCAAAGCTACCTGCACCGTTAGATAATTGTGCAGTAAAAGTATTCCCTGCAATGTATGGACCAGTTGCGATGTAGTTTATGGTAGAAGTATCTCCAGCACAAAATGACAAATTAGGAATACTGCAAGTGATTACATTTGTTGGCGGAACGATATTACATCCAACATAACAATCTAGTAAACTTAAGCGAGAACCTGCTGCCAGACCATTATGTGTAAGAACGTATTGGGTAGCACCTGCAGGATTGTTCACAGTAATAATAGTACCTGAAGCAGAACCACCATTACAAAGTAAAGAACTGCCTGTACCTGTTAAAATATAATCGGCAGTACAAAAATTACTCAAATTAATTACGCCATTATTCGCATTGAAATAAAATTCTTCCGTTGTATTTGTTCCATTTACTAATACAGTAAAGTTGCAAACAGGCGAGGAAAAGGTTAGGGTAATAGAGGCATTAGCCGCATTAATCCACCAAGCTGGACTTGCACCTGTAAAAGAATTGCCACCACAAGAATAAGTGAAATTGGTTAAGGGTGTAATATTGACTATTGCCGCTGAAACGGTTATCCCTGTTGTGTTTGTATAAGGATAGGAATTTAACGGGATTGGCAAAGTAGATGTATAATTGCCTAAATCACATTGAGCGAAAATTGTAGTTGAATAAAAGAAAATAAGGAAAAGGAGATGGTATAATTTCTTCATAGGATTGGTATTATATGCAACGAGAGTTAGACGTGTGCAATGGTAAAAGGATGGATAGCCACCATAAATGTACATTTTTTTTGACATAAACAATAGAATTTTGATCTTGAATTTTAGGCTAATAGGAGGAAGTTATGTTTTTCTAATTCAAAAGATAAATACCCACGCTTAATTTAGAATGTACCACTTATTCTTCAACAGTAAAAAACATTGCATAAAAAAAATGTTTGAATACTCATGCATATACTTATTTTTGTCGCTAAAAGAAATATACTATGCGCGAAATAGCATTCAGACAAGCCTTAAGAGAAGCGATGCAAGAAGAGATGAGAAGAGATAATTCTGTCTTCCTTATTGGAGAAGAAGTGGCAGAGTATAACGGTGCTTATAAAGTAAGTCAGGGTATGCTGGATGAGTTTGGGCCTAAGCGCGTCATAGATACACCCATTGCTGAATTAGGTTTTGCTGCAATTAGTGTTGGTGCAGCTTCTAATGGTTTGCGACCTATTGTAGAATTCATGACATGGAACTTTGCAGTTCTTCCTTTGGATCAAATCATGAATCATGCATCTAAAATGTTGGCAATGAGTGGCGGACATTTTTCTTGTCCTATTGTTTTCCGTGGACCTAATGGTTCAGCCGGACAACTAGGTGCACAGCACTCAACAGCGTTTGAGAGTTGGTACGCAAATATACCAGGACTAAAAGTGATTTCTGTTTCTAACCCTTATGATGCAAAAGGCCTCTTGAAAAGTGCTATTCGCGATAATGATCCTGTGGTGTTTATGGAAAGTGAAGTTTCTTATGGTGAAATGGGGTATGTACCTGAAGAAGAATATTTGATTCCAATTGGGAAAGCCGACATTAAACGAGCCGGTACAGATGTTACCATAGTATCATATAGTAAAATGATGAAAGTTGCTTTGACTGCTGCCGATGAATTGCAAAAAGAAGGCATTAGTGCAGAAGTGATAGACCTCAGAACCATACGACCATTAGATTGGCAAACCATAGTGGAGTCGGTGAAAAAAACAAATCGTTTATTGATCGTAGAAGAACAATGGCCTTATGGCAGTGTGTCTACTGAAATTACTTACCAAGTTCAAAAAGAAGCTTTCGATTATTTGGACGCACCGATACGTCGTTTGTGTAGCACCGATACTTCTATGCATTACGCACCTACCTTAGTGGCGGCCTATTTACCAACTGTTGAAAAAACAGTGAAGGCAGTGAAGGAGATTATGTATTCGGTGAAATAGGTGAAAGTCGTAAGTCGAAAGTAGATAGTAGATAGGATTACCTAGAAAATTAATAGTCGTCTTAATTTTCAAATTTTTAAATTGGCATTTTGAATTCACCATGGAAATTTGGGATTTCGCCTTTGGAATTTGGAATTTCTTTTTTTGGAATTTAAAACAGTTTACCTTGCGACTTCATTTTTTTAAAATTAAAATACCATATGAACAAAAAACGCAACATCTTATTTATTTTGATAGCTATTATTGGATTAGCTACCCAATTAAATGCGCAGTCTATATTAAGCGCTGAAAGCTTTGATACACTGCCTTTTCCGCCTACTGGTTGGAGTGTAAAACCTGCAATAACGTCTGCATTATGGGCTAGAGGTACTACTAGCACTTTCCCAAATTGCAACCCACATAGCGGTGCTGCTATGGCTCGATACAGAAGTAGAAGTGTAATTGCAGGTACTAAACAAACATTAATAACTCGTCCACTTGATTATAGCAATAGAGGTACAAGTGCAGCGAATGTCAATTTTTGGATGTATCGCGATAGCTTATTTACGAATCAAGATAGTATCACGGTATGGGCTAACTCTACAGACACTTTGGATGCAAATGCAGTAAAATTAGGTACTATTACTAGAAATCGTTTGGTGGCAATACCTGATGTGCAACCTGCAGAAGGATGGTATGCGTATTCATTTTCAGTGCCAGCAACTTTTACAGGTAATATGACAACTCGTATTATTTTTGAAGGTACTAGTGAATCTGTCGCAGCTGGTAATGGTGCTAACATGGCTATAGATGATATTTCATTTGAAGAATTCCCAATGCCATGCACAGGTACACCGAATGTAGGCAACATTGTTAATTCTGCAAATCTAATCTGTGGTGGTTCTGGTACTGAAACATTAAGCTTGTCTGTTCCAGCAGTAGGTTCAGGTATTACTTACGCTTGGGAGCAAAGTGCTTCTGCAACTGGTCCTTGGACTTCCATCGGTTCAACAGCAACTGTCACTACGGCTGCATTGTCTTCAACAACTTATTTCATGTGTACTGCCACTTGTGGTAATTCTGGTTTGAGTTATACGACCCCATTGGATAGTGTGATAGTTTCAACTTCTTTACCGCCATTAGTAATGGTGAGCCCTTCTACCGTTGCTGTTTGTCCAGGTTCTACTGGTGCTACATTAGCTGCTTCTGGTGCAACAACTTACGCGTGGTCACCAGCAACAGGGTTAAATACAAATACAGGAAATGTAGTCATTGCATTGCCAAGTAACAATACACAATATGTGGTTACGGGAACGGATGCAGTTGGTTGCACTGGTACAGCTTCCGTAGCGGTTACTATTGGTACTTTGCCTAATGTGAATATTACGGCTTTGCCTTCAGATACGGTTTGTGAAGGTACGCAAGTCATCATGAACTCCTTAGGTGGAGGTCCTGCAGGAAATGGCAACATATATGCATGGAGTGATGGAATTACAACTCGTAGAGATACCATTATTGCAAATGCAACTACTGTTTATTCGGTAACAGTTACTAACGCTGCTGGTTGTAGCGCTTCAGATACGATTACGATTGTTGCGAATACTGGTACAGTTGCAAATTTTGGATTTGATCAATCAGGAAATACTTATTCATTTCACGATAGTTCTATTACTGCTGCAACATGGACTTGGTCTTTTGGAGATGGCAATAGTAGCACTTCACAAAATCCAGTATACACTTATTCAGCACCTGGTACTTACACGGTTACCTTAATTGTAACTGGAACTACTTGTGGTAATGATACCATGACCATTGTCTTAAATGTATATCCGCTATCTATATCTAATATTGAGTTGCAAAAGGAAGTAACTTATTATCCTAATCCATCTACAGATGAAGTACATATCACTATGAGCAATCATCCTATTGAATCTATTTGTATTAAAAACATGGTCGGACAAGTTGTTTATACTACAAAACTAAACACAACGGCAAAGAATTTTATCTTACCAGTTAGTGGAATAAGTAAAGGGATTTATATTTTAGAAATAAATGCAGCAGGCAAAGTATATCCTGTTCAATTGATCAAAGAATAAAAAATAGTAGAGGAATTATTTTAAAATAATAAAAGCATCATTCATACATTTGGATGATGCTTTTTGTTATAACACACGTAAATTATTTTTTTTCGCACTTGCAATTCTAAAATAACTTGTTTAATATTATTACCTAAATTAATAAAAACATGAAACAAAAAACAACACTAATTTTAGTTGCAATTGCATTCTTGTCAATTTCAACTGGCCTTTTAAGCTGTGGCGATAAAGCTGCAGAACCAGCTAAAACCGAAGAAGCTGCTCCTACGCCAGAAGCTACTGCTCCAGCGCCAGAAGCTGCAGCTCCATCTGCTATAGACACTATGAAAATAGATACAACTAAAGCTGCAGAAACTAAACCAACTAAACCTGGTACTAACTAAAATCAAATTTTTAAATTGAAAAATAGCATTCAAAATGAATGCTATTTTTTTTTGTGCTTCTTTTGTTTTTTGATAAACGATGAAGTTTGGTTTTTGTCTTCTTCAGTCGTGGGATTTTGTTCATTCGTTTGCTGAGATATATTGCTAACGGGTGTTGCATACATAGCATGGAGAATGCTAGGTTTTTGCAAAGTCAATTTATTTTTTTGAGATCGTCTGACTAAATAATTCAACACTGCATGCTCTAAAAGATGATGCAATGGAATAAGTACACCAGCAAGCGCAACAAAAATTACAATTTCAAAGATGGGCGTATGATGTGTAAGTTCAACCACAACTGGATGTAATAATAAAGTCAAGTATTCAAACAAAAATAGTAAGGAGATGACACCTAAAAAGCGTATGAATTTTAAACTAATTTTTGCTTTCGCTAGTAGTATGGCGAAGGAAAATATAATTGGAATTTTAAGAGACAATATCACTCGAAGTAAATATTTGCTGAATCAATTCAACGAACAACTCGTCGTTCGAATAGGGGATAGAGGGCAAAATATGGTAAGCCTTTATTTAAATAGCGATGAAGCTGAATTGAAAAAGACGATCGTATTATAACAAAGACAATCGAAATATATATAATCAATTGGTAAGCATGTTTTCCATTGCCGAAAAATGTGGGCAATCTGGCTCCTTGTTGATGCGTGCATTACAGGTGAAGAAATATTATTTTACAGGCCTGATTGCGCGATTGCAATTTCCTTTTGTAGAAGATATTACTGGTTTGATCGATACCGCTTTGGAAGAACAATTGATGGCAGTCAAATTACAGCCGAATACAGGTTTTTTGCACAATGAACTGGGCATTTTATATCAAATTAAAAAGGACTTTGAACAAGCTAAATTTCATTTTGAACGTGCCATTCAATTAGAACCTAAATGGGCAAATCCATGGACGAATTTAGTGGTTTTGTATACTAAAATGGGTTTAAAAGAAGAAGCAGAAGCGGCATCTGTCAAGGCATTGGGCTTTCAAAAGAATTTGTTCTTAACCAATTTGAATATTGGTGTTTTACAGGCGGAGAATAAAAATTTATTATTGGCAGAAGAGTATTTTAGAAAGAGCATTGCTTTAGATAATAAAAATTTTTTACCGTTTGAAAAGCTCGCCTATACCATGTTGCAAACTACGCAATATGCCTTTTCAGATTCATTATTTAAAGAGGCAAAAATTAGGAAGCCTGATATTTTAAATCCTTCTGCGGGTGATTTATTGCTGGCGACTAGTCAAAACATAATTCAAGCGATGAATGATATTCCACCTGTTGGTTCTGTAAATGTGGCGAGTTCTTTTGTGTTGCCGCTTCCGGGCCACGAAGCGCCAATTATTTTGCAGAAGAATGATGTGCTAAGCAATGTCGTATTTGGTGTAAGAAATTTTGAGGACCAAAAGTATGAGCCAGCACTTAACTATTTTAAACAAGCCATTGCCGTCGACAAGCGTAACCCTTTGGCTTTTCATTATATAGGCATAATCTACAATAGACTGAACGATTATCAGCAAGGAGAAATTTATTTGAAATTAGCAATGCAATATTTTTTGGAAGAAAATGATTTTGTGCATGCTATGAATGAATTTGTAGCAAACATTAGTTTGAATCAAATTAAAGCCGATATACAAAAGGAGTATTCCTCAGCACAATATAGAAAAGAAATGGATTGGGAATCGCTGGCAAATTTATATAATGATTGGAATCACTTTAATGAGGCAGAAGTCATGTATTTAAAATTGGCTTCAACCAATGAGCTTGCTGCATTGGAGGCGTTGTGGGGCTTTTATAATAAAAGGAAACGATATTTGGATGAAGAAGCTAGCATATTAAATTTTGGTAAAATAAATCCAGAAGAAAGTGAACAAAGACTTAAAGAATTTTATGCCACAGTAACTTACCTTTTCCCAAATTCAATTGATTGGCAAATGAGAGCTGCTAATTTTTATTATCCTAAGGCAATTAAATATTGTACAGAGTGGGGAGCAAAAACCAACGCAGAAATGAGAGAATTGCAAATCCATAGACCAATTATGGATTGTTTCGAATATTATAAAAAAACGATTGCTTTAGTGAATCAAATGGATCCAATATTTGTTGAAGTAAACCAGAAAATGGCTCACTTGTATTCCTTGGTAGGAGAGGCTGATTCTGTATTTAAATACCAACAAATGACCATGCATAAGGATTCATTAAATGCATCTTCTCGATTGGAATTGGCAGAAGCGGCTTTGGCTAATTATGAATTAGAATTTGCATTTAATCAATTGGATACACTGAACCAAAGAGCTGCATTGAGTTTTGATAAAATGGATGTATTGGCAAATTTTTATATGTGCGCCAACCAATGCGATAAAGCAGATAGTTTATTGAATAGAATGGAAAGCATTTCGCCATATCCATTACCAGAATTGGATGCTATGAAAGGCAAATCAAAATTGCTGCATCATCTATTAGATGAGGCTTTAGTTTATTATCAAAACTATGTTGCAAAACATACCGAAGATAAAGAAACGATGTATACGATAGCTCGCATCTATGCCATGAATAAACAGGAAAATGAAGCGTTCGTTTGGTTAGATAAATCGATAAAAAATGGATTTGCTTATTCTTTCGTTTTGAAATTAGATCCTGTTTGGAATTCGTTTAGGGAGAAGGAAATGTGGAAGGTGGTGGTGAAGAAATAGAATATTTTTTACGGTATTGATTAAAAAGCACCAATCCCATGCCTTGATTATTTTATTTTCGCGAAAAAAAATGATTCCAAATCCTCCAATTTTTATCACTAAAAAATCAGTAAAATAAACTAAGTTTGCGCTCTTTATTTGAAGCCCTATGAATGAACGTCCCATAAGAGTATTGATAGCCAAAGTAGGATTGGATGGTCATGATAGAGGTGCCAAAGTAATTGCGGCAGCATTAAAAGATGCAGGCATGGAAGTCATTTACACTGGACTTCGACAAACGCCAGACATGGTGGTGATGGCGGCTTTGCAAGAAGATGTAGATGCCATCGGCGTTAGCATTTTATCGGGCGCGCACAATACCGTGTTCCCTGCATTGATACAAAAACTAAAAGAAAAAGGACTCGGCCATATTTTATTAACTGGTGGTGGCATTATTCCAGAAGATGATATGCAAGCACTGCAACAAATGGGCGTCGGTAAATTATTTAGTCCGGGTACTCCCACCGCCGATATCGCCAATTATATTAAAGACTATGTTTATCAAATGCGTAAACAAATTGAATCCTAAATTTTGAGTATCCACAGCAACCTTTTTTACAAACGAATGAATTCTATTCTATATCAAGAGATAATTTTTTAAACACATAAACAAGCATAATGCAATTAAATACTTTACTATTCCACATTGAAAATGGCATTGCCATCATCACCATTAACCGACCTGATAAAATGAATGCACTCAATGCAGAAGTCATTCAAGATTTAAGTGCAGCGATGGATGAAGTGTATAACAATAACGAAATTCGTAGCGCAATAATAACTGGTTCTGGTCCAAAAGCATTTGTTGCCGGTGCTGATATTAGTGAATTTATTTCATTAGACAGCGCAGGTGGTGCGGCATTAGCAAAGACAGGCCAAGATCAAGTTTTTGACAAAATAGAAAACTGCCCTAAGCCTGTAGTGGCTGCTGTGAATGGTTTTGCGCTTGGTGGAGGTTGTGAATTGGCTATGAGTTGTCATTTTAGATTGGCAAGTGAAAATGCAAAATTTGGACAACCCGAAGTGAACTTAGGTTTGATACCTGGTTATGGTGGCACACAAAGATTGACTGCATTAGTGGGTAAAGGAAAAGCGATGGAATTGTGCATGACTGCAAGTATGCCGAATGCGCAAGAAGCTTTGGCTATGGGTTTGGTGAATCATGTAACCACCGCCGAAACTTTATTGGATCGTACAAAAGAAATTTTAAATGTCATTCAAACTAAATCACCAATGGCATTAGCTAAAGTGATAGATTGTATTAATCATGCTGGCACTGCTGCTGGTTATACCAATGAAATTAAACATTTTGGCGAGTGCTTCGGTACGCCAGAAATGAAAGAAGGTGTTACTGCATTTTTAGAAAAAAGAAAAGCAGTATTTGTAACACCTACCGTATAGAATTGGGTGTTTAAGTTTGAAAACTGAGGATTCTTCATTAATATTGATGCAAATTTTTTTTATGGTCATGCCTTCACTCTTTCTGCAAGAAAATAGCGATGTGATTTTAGAACGTATTCATCGATTAACACCAGAGTCTAAACCACTTTGGGGGAAAATGAATGTAGCACAAATGTTGGCGCACTGCATTGTGACGTATGAAATGGTTTATGAAAATAAACATCCTAAACCAAATTTTATCATGCAATTGATCTTGAAGGCTTTTGTAAAAAAAGTGGTAACCAATGATGAGCCTTATCCTAAAAATTCTAGAACTGCGCCAGCATTTATAATTGCGGATGCAAGGGTATTTGAAAAGGAGAAATATCGATTGATTGGTTATATCAATCAAACACAGAAGTTAGGTCCTGATGCTTTTGAACAAAAGAAGTCTAACTCATTTGGTCGATTGAGTGCAAATGAATGGAACAATATGTTTTACAAACATTTGAACCATCATTTGAGTCAATTTGGTGTGTAAATAAGAGTTTTGGATTTTGTATAAAATCCTTTAATGGGATCCTTCAAACATTGGAGCTCCATAGAATAAATAAAGTACGCCTAAAATAATAAATATCCCGATGGCAACGCCCATGAAAAGGATAGTTCTTTTTTGAGCCGTATTTACTGCTTCTAATTTGTGCATTTCGCCTAAACGATTCACTGTATTTTCTATTTTATTAAATGCAGTTTCGCCTTTGATGATATAATCATAAGCGCCATTACGCATACTGTCTAGCGCAATATTGATATTGTCTTGTCCAGAAAACATAATCACTTTTGTATCGGGACTAATTGACTTAATTTCTTTCAGAACATCTACACCATTTTTAGCATTTGGATTATTTGAATTGAGATGATAATCTAAAATGACTATTTCTGGTTTAAGGGTAGTAATATCACCCATTGCATCTTCGCCGTTTTCGAAAGTTTTCATTTCAAAAATATATCGTTCACTCAAATAATCTTTGATCATTTCTGTTTGCACTGGATCATCATCAACTACAAAAATGTAACGAACATTTTCTAACATAATTATTTCCTCTGCCATGGTATAAAATTTTCCGAAAGGTAATGAATAAGATGTAACTCCAAAAGAGAAGTCTTGTATTTTCTAGAATTAATGATAAAAATCATTAAAAGAGGAAACTAAAAATGAACGGAATACGTAATTAAAATGGGGTTGTATTGCGGCAACGATTGTAGTGGAAATCCTTTTTGCGGCGAAGCAAGCAAAAAGATTGGAACGGAAAGCGTGTGCGCCGCCCCAATATTTAAATATAGGATTTGCAATGCGTAGATTTAGAATTCGTAGAATTTTTCGAAGCGACTGTATCTGTCTTCTTCTGTCAAACTGAATATGTAGGCGAATTGTATACCTAATGTTTTATTTCGAGTAACTGTAAAATTAGGATTGATATCAGCTGTGCTAATATCATAATAAGCAACCATATAGAAACCTTTTTTTAATTCAAAACCAGCTTTTAATTTCAGACCTGCATCCCATGGTTTTATTTGGTCTGTATTGTAGTCGGAGCCTATGCGCAAAGCCCCATTTTCGATATTGTTATCATTGCTTTTATAGGTATGGTTAGAGTGCAATAATTTTCCTAAATAAGGGCCTGCACCAAAAATAACATAAGCACTTTTTAAATCTAATTTATACGTCAAACAAACTGGCAATGTCACGTAACCCAAGTCTGTCGTGTATTCCTCGGTGATATTTGCCTTTTCCATTTTGTAATAACCGCCACGACGAGCATATAATAATTCGGATTGCAAACTCAAAGAAGGGGTAAGGATTAAATCGGTGATTACACCCACTTGGTAGCCTAATCTATTTTTAAATAATCCTTCATAACGATAGGAATTCGATTTGTAAATTTGACGATTGATGCCCATCGAACCTGTTGGACCAAGTCGAAATTGAGCCATTGAATCAGCGTACATACACAAAATTATACTACAGAAAAAAAGTATTCTTTTCACCATTATGTTGAATTTGGCTTGAAAAGTACATAAAAAAAATGGATATGAAAATTTTTAGAAAATATTTATGGACAAATTGAAAAATCATGGAGCATGGACTGGAAATCGGATAATGATTTATTAGCGTGAATAGCTTCTGTAATTGTATTATATTTACTTTTTTTAAACGAGACAATTGAATTTTACAGAATTTGGATTTGAGCCAGAACTCATGGAAGGCATTGATGGCAGTGGTTATACAACGGCTACGCCTGTGCAACAACAAGTTATTCCGATTATTTTGAACCACAAAGACCTGATCGCTTCTGCGCAAACGGGCACGGGTAAAACGGCGGCTTTTTTGCTTCCGCTGATTCAATTATTAATGAAGCATAAACAAGAACATCATATCAGTGCTGTGATTATAGTTCCGACCCGTGAACTTGCCATACAGATTGCGCAACACATGGAAGGACTTTCTTATTTTACAGATGTGAGTTTCATTTCTGTTTTTGGTGGTGGCGATGGCGGGGCATTTGTCGATGAAAAGAGAGCATTGACAAAAGGAGTTGACTTGGTGATTTGTACACCGGGTAAAATGATTTCGCATTTGAATATGGGGTATGTAAAATTCTCACATGTAAAGTATCTCATTTTAGATGAAGCCGATCGAATGCTAGATATGGGCTTTCATGAAGACATCTTAAAAATTATTAATCATACGCCCGCAACTCGACAGACTTTATTATTCTCGGCAACTATGCCAGAAAAAATCAGGGCTTTAGCAAGAAAAATTTTAAAGCAACCAGAAGAAATAAATATTGCTTTATCTAAGCCACCCGAAAGAATTATACAAGAAGCGTTTATTGTATATGAGCCGCAAAAAAATCCATTGATTATTTATCTGTTGAAAAAATATAATTTCAAAAGTGTCATTGTTTTTTGTTCGAGAAAGCACATGGTTAAACAATTGACGCGTGAGTTGAAAAGAGCAGGATTCAAAGTGGACGAAATGCATTCTGATTTAGAGCAAGCACAACGCGAACAAGTCATCAACGATTTTAAATCTAAGAAATTGCCCTTACTCATTGCCACAGATATTGTGTCGCGCGGCATCGATATTGAAGATATAGACTTGGTTATCAATTATGATGTGCCGAATGATGGCGAAGATTATGTACACCGTATAGGTCGCACTGCTCGTGCCTCTTCGTCTGGTATGGCATTTACTTTAGTTGTAGAACAAGAACAAACTCGTTTTTCGGAAATAGAAGATTTAATAGGCTATCCAGTTACTAAAACGCCGATTCCAGAATCATTGGGTGAAGCACCATTGTACGAGCCGAAGAAGAAGAAAGTATTTACGAAACCAAGAAGGAATTTTAAGCCGAAGAAGAAATAGAATTTTCGGTATTAGACAATAATTTCGGTTGGTGGGACACCAACCGATAGGGGCATTTGCAATTAAGCATTCACCATTCCTTAAAATTACTTCCTCTCATACTTACAACAAGTATGTAACTTATCATACGCTGCAACATTTGCTTTAAATTTTTCGGTATCATATCCAGCATCTGCCACCTTATGTTGTATCGTTTCATTGTTTATTTTGGATGCATAATAGATTACGATTAAAATTTTAGTGTCTTTATTCCACTCTGCTTTTTTTACTCCTTTGATGTCTAAAGCGCCTTCAATATTTGCTTTACACATGTCGCAGTTGCCGCTAACTTTTATAGTGTCTGTGGTGGGTATTTCTTTTGCTTTTTTTGCATACACATCCGCTGTAGTGCTTAGCATACAAAGGAGCGCAATTATCATTTTTATAGTTTTCATTTGTTTAGTTTTTTAAAGTTAAAAATTATTATTTCAATGTGTATCTAAATCCTGTATAGAACATTCTGCCTAGGACAGGTCCCCAAATATTGCCTGCATCAAAGTATTCGCCATAAGGATGTTGAGGGTCTATGATGACTTCCTTTTGTGTAAAATTATTTATATTTTCACTACCAACATATACATCAACTTTTCGCATGACATAGGTAATTTGTCCAAGCATTTTACAATAACTAGGCGAGTATGATTCTAATCTATATTGTTCTGGATTACTACTTAAATCGGGTAGCCGTTGTGGTCCTACTCCTTGAATGGTGAAGTCCAATTTCCAATGTTTATTTCTTGTTTGGTATGCGATATTAAATAATGCTCTATGTTTTGCATTGAAAGCTTTTTCCATCAGTACACCATGTTGTGTAACTTGTACATCCGAGTATTTATACGCCAAACGAATATCCAAATTTTTTATCAATGCGTAATACAATTCAGCTTGCAAATACCAAGCATAAGATTTGCCTTTCAAATTAGAAATGGTCACACTTTTTGGATCCTTATCGAAATCGGTAATGACCTGGCTTTTGAAATCTGTTTTGAATACATCTAAACTAAATCTATCCTCTGTTTTATTTTTAAAATCATAGGTAAAATTCAAGCCGTAATTCCAACTATATTCTGGGTTTAATTTTTCTGTAATTAGAATAGTTCGATTGTTTGCAAATAGTTGTGTGTTTTCAGCAAATACATTGGCTGTTCTGAAACCACTGCCTGCACTTGCTCTTACACTTATTTTTTTAGTGAAACTGTATTTTACATTTGTGCGTGGAATAAAATAAAATTTTTGGACATTAAAATTATAATCGCCTCGCATACCAATTAGTGCGCTCCAAATTTTACTTCCTTTATATAAATATTCTGTAAATAAACCCGTTACAGGTTCGCTTCTTTGCAAGGTGATATTTTTATATTTTTCGTCTATTTTATCATACAATAAACCACCACCTAATCTTAATTGATGATTCTCATTCATCAAGGGAGTTTGATAAATCACATTAGCAAATAAAGATTGTTGTTCGCCTGTATAGAGATAATGTCCATAAACTGCTTGCACAGAATGGTTGGTAAAATTTGTTTGTATACCTATACTTTTATCGCCACATTCATCTAATCGGAAACTGGTTTTGTCGAAGATTTCCCAGCGCTTGGTTGTAATTAAAATTTGATAAGGATCAAAGAGGTTGGCTACAAATTTTACGGCTGTTGTTTCTCCACCTATTTTATCATCATACAAACCTTTAACGCCAAACATACTTTCTATTCTACGTCCTGTATACTTCCAACGATTGATAAAATTGAATTGTTTGTATAATGGTCGATCTAAATAGCCGTCTTTATTCATGTCTACTTCATTCTGAATTGTACTGCCATGTACCATCAGCATGGTACTCCATTTTGTAGAAAATGTATGTACCATATTGCTGTTTATTTCACTTCGTAAACGGCTGTTTAAATAAGCATTCAAAAAGAACCTCGGTGATTTTTCTGGCTTTTGTAATTCAATATCAATCTGCCCAGTCATGCTCTCAAACCCATTGGTGACGCTGCCCGGCCCCTTATTGACAAAAATGGAATTAACTTGTGAGCCAGGAATATTACTAAACCCATAGGTGTAATTTAATCCTCTAACAGTAGGCAATAAATCTGTCATCATTTGTACATAAGTACCACTTAAGCCAAGCATTTGAATTTGTCTAGATCCAGTAAGTGCATTGCTATAACTTACATCTACAGTAGGGCTTGTTTCAAAGCTTTCCGCAAGATTGCAACAAGCATTTTTTTTCAATTCTGTCTGCGTTAATTTTTCTGTCCTCATTGGATTCAATTCGTCAATCTCATTCCCATTATTTCGCTTGATAATTTTTACTTCTTTCAAGCCTTTGATTTTTACGGAATCAGTTGATGTTTGCGCACGCAGATTTATAGAGAGCACGAACATAAAAAATATGCAGTATTTTATACTTTTCATTTTGTCTAATTTAGTGTAGAATTTTATTGTTGGCTTAATAAGCAAACAAGTTATTAATTGGTTTGCATTTAGCAGGTTAACGTAAGTAATCGACGAATCATTTCGTCCAACAATCATTTATTTATTTTTAGTTTCAATGCCATCCAAATCCATTCCGCAAACCGGACACTTTCCAGTTTGGGTATATGTTTTTTCGCCTTCGCATTTCATGGGGCATTGATAGGCAGTGTATTTCTTTTGTTCGCTGCAGGACGTAAATAATCCAAGGCTTAAAAGAAAACAAATGCTCATTGATTGGATAATTGACATATTGATTATTTTTTGTGTAAATAAAAATAGGTGTTACATTGAACACGAATAACCATTGATTATACAATGGGTTTACACTATAGCGTATTTTTTTAATAAAAAATAAATGCTATTGTGACAAAAAATAATTCTATATCAGGAAGGAACGGTGCCGTAAATAGATAGGATGTTTGACATCCAATGGCGGAGAATGATTGGTAGCTAAAACTATTTTATCTGAAAAAGGTAAAGTCGTTTTTGGGGAGTAGAAAATAATTGGCGTAATAAGGTCAATAACGGAATGGGAGTGGATACAAACTTTTGGGGTTGGAATATCCTGTAAACTTTTTTTTGCAACTATTTTTTTGTCTTTGCAACAGTCCATTTTCATTGGTTTTCCGCCGCAACAATTTGTATGTTTTTGGGCTAAAGAAACCAATTCCAAATTATTAAAATGCCCACCACAATAATGAATATTGGCAGTAATACCAATGGATATTATGGTATAATAAATGGCAAGAAATAAGGCTGTCGCTTTTTTCACGAAAACAAAACTAAACATCTTTTTGTAAAAGGGGTGATTTTTTTTCTGTAATCAAGTAGTTTAAAAAATGCTGAGTATGTAAAAGGCAATTCAACAAATTTATTATGTAAGAAAAATTTATCTTAAATCGAATTTAATATTAATTGGAGTAGGATAATAACAGAATATATTAAATGCTTTTAAAATTGAAATAATACCTTGAAATTATTTCAAACAATATTTGTCTCCCAAACACTTTTACTTTACTTTTAATTTTCAAAATAATATTTTCTACATGAAAAAATATATACTCATCCTCAGCATTTTTACTTTCTGTATGCAGCAACTCCATGCACAAAATTGCCCCATTATGGTGAATGCAGATACACATCATTTACTCAATGATACAACCATAACTATTCCAAGTTCAAACTATGTACCAAGAAGTTATATGCCTTGTCATCAATTAATTTACGATAGTGCTATCACTGTTATCGATACTATTTATTTACGAAGTGGCACTACGTTTATTGCAGATTCTTTGTCAACTTTATTTGGCGGTTTTATAATATACGCTGAAGCGGGTTCAACGATTGATTTTAATTTCAAAGCGTCCATCTTATTGTATTATACACCAACTACTATTCTTATCGATACGCCTAATGCATCTTTTACAAAAATACAATGTTCCAATATCACTTTCGATTATTCGAATATGCTGGAAAGCCACAATTGCAATGCTTCTGCAGCCGCAACACAAATGGAAATAGCTAATCAAATCCTCGTGATAAATGATGGTATTGCTTGGCAAATTCAAAATAATGGTGTGACTACAAATGCTACTGTGGAAGTATTTGATCTACAAGGAAGGCAAATTTGCAAGCCCATTTCATTTGCCAGACAAACTCGAATTCCTTATTCTCATTTAAGCAAAGGGATTTATATTTTTAGATACAATATTCAAGACAAAATATTTACCCAAAAAGTGATGGCTCAATAATCCTTATCGAATCAACATTACATCACCTCTTCGTGAATAATCTTTTTGATCGGTAAGACAAGTGTAACGCAAAATATAATAATACGTTTCAGCTTCGGCATCTCTATTTTGATACAAACCTTTCCAACTATTTCTTTGGTCAGATGTATTCCAAACCCTTTGTCCCCAGCGATTATAAACTGCAAATTCTTTTATTGCCATGCCTGTGCTCGAGATTAATTTCCATTCATCATTTACGCCATCTCCATTAGGTGTAAATGCAGAAGGAATAAAAATTTCTTCGCAACAATTGCCCGGTAAAATTTGAACAGTATCCTTTAAAGTACAACCAGTTGCATCTGTTACAGTAACAATATACCAGCCATAATATAAATCAGTTATTTTGCTTCTAGTCTGCACTGGGCTTGTATTCCACATATACGTAAACGGGGAAACGCCACCTTGTGTAAATACCTCTGCACTTCCTTCATAACCCCAACCGGTACAAGCTAAATCATGATGCGATGTAGTAAGGAAAAAATTCATCGGATCTGCACCTACAGTAACAATAGTATCTAATTGACAATCATTTGCATTGCGAATACTAACTGTATAGGTGCCTGCAGTTAAACCATCAAATATGCCGTAATGATTGATTTGAATTCTAGGTCTTAAGAGGAAAGTTAAACTGTCTGTTGAATTGGATTTGACCAAAACACGGCCATTGTTTTTATTGCAATGTACATTCGTAATTTCTACAGTGCTGATCGTTAATAGATCTGGTTCGTGCACACTTGCGATGGAAGTATCTGCACAGCCTTTGTCGTCATGTACAATGAGGGTATACACATTTTGCAACAAGCCAGTAAACAATCCACTTGTATTACTTGTACCGGCAGGAAACAATGTGTAGGTATAATTATTTGCAGGCGTTACAGTAGCTTGAATGCTTCCATTTTGTTCGCCAAAACATCTTATGTCTTGCACATTCATATTATCAATAATAGGCACTGCAGAAGGCTCAACGGTAACAGGCAATGAAAGTGTGCATCCTTTTGTGTCCTTTATCGTGATGGTATAAATGCCTGCATCTAAGCCTATATAGTTATTCCCATTTTGAAAAGCGCCGCCATTAAAAGAATATACAACGCCACCATTTGTGCTAGAACCATTCACTGTAATTTCACCATCATGCATTGGAATGCAAGACTCATTCACGATATCCAAAGTGTTTGTAATCGGTTGTTCTACTACAATCGTGTAAGCCAATGTTTGTTTGGAAGTTAGTGGACATCCATCATCTTGAAATGTAATATAAAAAGTATACGAGCCGGGGATTACAGGTTGTGTAAAATTCCAGGTGACCGTTATCGTTGGGTTGAAGGTATTATTCCCATTCACAACATAACTGGCATTCGGCGGTAATCCATTCACTAGTACATTTACTGCTTGCGTATCTGGATCACTGCCTTGAATGGTGAAATTTACACTGGATGCAGAATTGCAAACGGTGATTTGATTTGCATTGTTGATGCTTCCAATAGATGTGGAGACGATACTGCCAAGTGGAGATTGGTTATTGCAATTATTCAAGACCACGACTGTCATTTCTCGCATACTCGTTCCGACTACTACACCATTTCGTAATTCGGTTACTCTATTCACAACCAAAGAATTTTGAACGGCATTGGGTACAAAACTCATTTGACCTGTTGTTGGGCTAAATAAAAAACTACCAGAAGTAGTTGCTAGAGGTTGTGAAAAAGTAAAAGGTGGTTGGTAAGCGATTAAGCCATTAAAGGTAGAGCCATCAAGGGCTGGTATTAAATCAAAACTCAATTGGTCGCCATCCGTATCATACGCGCCTTGGTTGTATTGTTGTGCAATATTGATACAAAAAAATGGTGTGGGAATAGAAGAATAAATGGCGGAATTATTTGGTCCGATGGTATTGTCTAATGCCGCTTCCAAACTCATGAGTGAAGTGTTATTGCCAGTGCCATTGATGATATTGGTAATCGCATTGCTTCTACCAGCACCGCCACCATTAGGGCCTCCCATATCTCCTGCAAATAAAAATCGCCAATTGGAAGGGCCGCTTAATGTAACTGTATTCTTAAAAATAAATTGTGCAATACCGGGTAAAGAACCCCCATGACATGATGTATTGTTTGCTTGAGATGCACATACAGGTGTAACCTCCACACCGAAATTTCCGAAAGGGGATAAGCTAATACTTGTGAAAAGGGAATTGCCATTATACACATCAATTGTAGGAACCGATGTAGCTAAATTCGGAAAAGAATTTCCGCTACAATCACCGTACAGTGTTAAAGTTACTTCATATTGATTGCCTGCAATATTTGTATATCCAATTTCTCCGCCAATAATATGGGAAGCATGTGCTATTTGTGTTGTACCGAGAAAAAAAAGAAAAAGTAGAAATGGAAATTTCATGTTTTGTAAATAGTGCTCGAAATTAACGCATAAACCTGAATCAAATTGTGAAAGCTTAAAAGTTAATATGCATTATTACGATGAATGTCTGTTATTTGGTGTTTAGAAGAATCAAATATGGCCCAATGGTTTGTGTCTTCACAAGCCATTTATCCTGTGGTTTTGTAAATTGGTTTTTGGAGACAAAAACCATGGGAATAGTACATTTCAAAATACTTTAGGGTCTTTAAAAAATACCAAAATGCTTGGCTGTATGTTTGCAGACATTAATCATAATAATTTGAATTACCCAAAATGGCAAATATAACATCTCAACATATTTTAAATACCTCAGCTAACCTTCTTGGATTTTGCCTCTTAGTGATTACATCCTTGCATGTAACAAATTATTCGGCTAACGGCATCATTGACGAATTTACATTCGGGGTTGCTTTACTCATTATTTTCTCTTGCCTACTTTCATTCATCTCCATTAGAGCTTCAAATAGTAAAAGAGAAAAAAGCTTTGAAACGATTGCAGATTATTTATTTGTTACGGCCTTGATTGGAATATTGATCATTGTCTTGCTCATCGTTTTTAGAGTAATAAAGTAAAAGGTATTTACTAATATTCTTAGAGGATAATATAATTTGGAAATTGCTTGCATTTATTGCTTGGAATTTTTGGCTCGGCACAATAAATTCTATTCGCCAATTTTACCGTATTATTTTGTGCTTCTTGCAGAATGAGATCCCAAGTAACAAAGAACTTTATTCCGCTACAAAAGCCTTCCAGTGAGGATTTGTAGAAGAAGGAAAAGAATCCACCAAATTGCGGATTGCTAGTTGCATACTGTCCGCTCTCGGCTGCAGTAGCTAAAATAGATAATTGATTGTTGTTTAGAAATAAATTTCGACAATTGATATCATTCCAGAAAACACCACCTGATTTTACTTTCATAGGAGCGGGTGCAACTTTCTTAGGCGCCAATACATCTGCATTACAACAGTCGCTGAAGACTAAATTTAAACGTGCATTTTTTGCTCGAATAATAGAATCTACTTTTTCCATGCTAAGGGATGATTTAATATGATTTTTTGTAGAGTCGATGCGTAAATCCATAAAGGGAAATAAGTGATTATCATCGGTCATCCTGAAGCCATGACCTGTATAATAAAAGACCATAATATCTTGCGGATTTGGTTTTATTTTTGCGAGTGTATCTAATACATTATTGGCTGCAAATTGTTTGCTATCAACAGTGTATATTTTCAATTGAAATCCTAAATAATTTTTTATTCCTGTATATAAGTCAATCGTTCGTTTTGCATCCATCTCACATTCTTTGCCAATATGTGGATCTAAGGTTCCAGCGACAATTATTAAATGCATCGTGATGTCTTTTGCCGGTGGTAAAATACTTCTGGTTTGCATTTTATTGAAGTATACATAAAAGCTGTCGAATGGGCTGAAGTAATTGGATAGATAAGTTTCTGTAATCGTTTTTCTATCGAGCTGTTGTGCGATTAAAGTAGATTTCGGATCGATACATTTTTTGCCATTTGCATCTATGGAAACGAGTTTGGAAGGTTCCATATATTTTGTTTCTTTGTTGTAGGTAAATAAAAAAACTGGCGTGTCAGGATGCTGTGCGAAATCTGTTTGAATGATATTAGGGTTGATGGTTGTGATATACATTTTATTTGGGTCAGGTTTGTCATTTTGGTCTCTGATAATTTCCTGATCTAAATCCATTTCTACCAACATGTCTTTTTTGTCCTGAGGTGTTTGGTACACAGTGCGCATAAAGCCACTACCATCTTCGTATAGAATAAAAAAGGCATTATACGTTGTCGTGTCTTGTTCAGAGTGATAATTGTATTTTAAGTGAAAAATGGATTGGGCAAATGTTTTGCTTTGTGCCAAAAGTAGCAAACAAAACAGAAAAGTAATTTTAGTCGCATAGATTAAATTTTATGGGTTGAAGTGAAATCAATCGCTTCAAATTTTTGAATTTTGAACAAGATACAAATATATTTCTCTCCTAAAATATTTGCCATTTAAACCTGAGCGATTATATTCGACAAAATTTGAAAAGATACATGAAGCATGCTTATATTTTTCCTGGACAAGGATCTCAATTTTCAGGAATGGGAAAAGAATTATACGAAACGAATGAACAAGCAAAAGCCTTATTTGAACAAGCGAATTCGATTCTAGGTTTTCGAATTTCAGATATTATGTTTACTGGTAGTGCCGAAGATTTAAAGCAAACCAATGTCACGCAACCTGCCGTTTTTTTACATTCAGTGATTTTATTTTTAGTGCAAGATGGATTAAAACCGGATATGGTTGCCGGACATTCCTTAGGCGAATTTTCTGCCTTGGTTGCCAACAATACACTCACCTTTGAAGATGGATTAAAATTGGTTTCCTTGCGCGCCAACGCGATGCAAAAAGCTTGTGCATTGACGCCCTCAACAATGGCTGCTGTATTGAATTTAAACGATGCAACTGTAGAAAAAATATGCAGTGAAATGGAAGGTGAAATTGTAGTTGCCGCAAATTATAATTGCCCTGGTCAATTGGTTATTTCAGGAAGTGTGAAAGGAATTGAATTGGCATGTGAACGTATGAAAGAAGCTGGTGCAAAACGTGCTTTGGTATTACCTGTTGGCGGTGCATTTCATTCGCCATTCATGGAGCCAGCGCGACAAGAATTACAAGAAGCTATTGAAGCAACTTTGTTTTCAGTACCAACTTGTCCTGTGTATCAAAATGTAAATCCACAAGCTGTTTCGAGTCCTGAAGAAATTAAAAAGAATTTGATTGCCCAATTAACCGCACCTGTTCGCTGGACCCAAAGTGTTGAAGCCATGATTAAAGATGGTGCTACAATATTTACAGAAGTTGGTCCTGGCAATGTGTTGCAAGGATTAGTTAAAAAGATAAATAAGGAAGTTAGTATTGAGTAGTTAATAATTAGTAGTAAGGCATAAGGGGTAAGTCGTAACTAAAAAGTAGTTGGTATTTAGTAGTTATTAATCAGTAGTGATTTTTTGGAATTTGGGATTTTAAATTTTGGAATTTAAAAAAGATGGATAAACAATTAAAAATATTATTGATAATCGCTGTTGCCTTATTTGTGTTTTCCGGTATATTAATACTTATTGGTTCGCTATTTAAATTACAGCATTGGTATTTTGCTGGACCGCTTCTGATTATAGGGATAAGCGTGAACGCCTTGAGTTATGTCATTGGTGGCATTGCACTAATTCAATATTTGAGAAAGCAGTGAAATGTTTTTAATCTGAATCAGGCTGCCAATTGTTTGTTAGATTAGAAAATGGATGGTGAATGGAAAGAATCAGGCAAATCACAATTACAAAAAAAACTTGCTGAGCAAAGCCTAAGTATCTTAGTTTAGACAATTTGAAATGCAGAAATATTATGTCTGAATCACGGATGAAGAGGATGAATGGATTGCACAGATGCAACGAAATTAAATACACGTTTACCTCATGGATTTGAATGATGAAATGAAAACTATGATGATGAACATTGAGAATCATACCAATCATATCAATCAAAAAAATCATAGTTCAGACTATTTCAATTGCAAGAATATTATGTCTGAATCACGGATGAAGAGGATGAATGGATTGCACAGATGCAACGAAATTGAATACACGTTTA
>CANJRV010000021.1 GCA_947476825.1 Bacteroidota bacterium
ACTTGTAAAATAAAAGTTTACTGTTCTGCGAAACGTCTTTCGTTTCGTAGTTTCATTCTGTTGCTTTCAGCAACTTTCTCGAATGATAATTTAAAAAAATTTATACAAAGCGATGCCACTTCATACAACAGATTTATTCCATCATCGTAATGGTTCGGAGAAGCAAATGTATCTATAGTTCGACATGTGCAAAGAACATGTTGAACTGCCTTTGTTCCTCTTAACTTGTAAAATAAAAGTTTACTGTTCTGCGAAACGTCTTTCGTTTCGTAGTTTCATTCTGTTGCTTTCAGCAACTTTCTCGAATGATAATTTAAAAAAATTTATACAAAGCGATGCCACTTCATACAACAGATTTATTCCATCTTCGAAATAGTTCGGAGAACCAAATGTATCTGTAGTTCGACTTGTCGCAAAGAACATGTCGAACGGCCCAGAGGAAGAAATGTATTAATCTTCTTCATAAGAATATTTCAGATTAAGTAAATCGAAATTTATACTTAGACCACTATGTTTCAAAGTATGAAATTCTGTAACGAACTATGAATTCAGTTAAGAGTCATAGATATATTTGAATATATCACATTAAATAAATCGAAATATATACTTAAGCCACCATGTTTCAAAGTGCGAAATTCAGTAACGAACCATGAATTCAGTGAAGGATCATAGATATATTCTTGATTAGAAAAAACATCATCAAAGTCTTCAATAAAAACTGGTACGATATATTTATTTGAATTTGTTACGATAACCCTTTTAGATCTAAAATAAATAATATCTGCACATGATAGCGAACCATTATTAAGTTTATGATAATCATAAAATACATAAATATGATAGCCATTGATGGTATTTCCTAAACTATCATCAAAAGTACATTTTCTCAAATATATCATAAACCCAAAACTGCTTTCATCATCATTTCTTAAGTGTTTAGAAATCCAAGAATCTATGGAACTATCTACCTTAGGGGGCAATTTATATTCAATCTTATTCTTATTATTTATTTTATTCTTTTTTTGAGACAGTGCCAAATATGAAACAGAGCAACAAAAACTAATCAATAATAATTTACAAATTATCTTTTCCATTTATAAGGCATTACAAAATTTCTTGTGAAACAAATTTAAGGTTTCCGAAGTAGAATAATGTTTTTATTCTAAACCTTTCAATGGTTTTAATTCTCTTTGCTCATTCTAACTCTTCATGATTTGCAATCTCAAATTGCTAACTTTTCATTCTTAATCAAAATACACAAAGCAATTCAAATATAGAATCAGAGTGAACTATTTTTTGATTAATTTGTCCCAATATCTTTTCCTCTACCCAAAAACCAAACTCGGCAATACACCTAACAATAAAATAATCATCGCATTGAGGATGAGTAATGTTTTATCCCAAGTTGTAGGTTCTGTATGCATTGCAGCTTCACCGGTTTTAAAGTACATACTGCGAATAACTCTGAAATAATAATAAGCGCTGATGGCTGCCATGAGCACTGCAAATACCACTATCCAAATATATTTTCCTTGTTCAACTACCGCCGACAGCACAAAATATTTCGCAAAGAATCCTCCCGTTAATGGGATACCAACCAAAGACAATAAACAAACCGTTGCTGTGAATGCCAATACAGGTTGCTTCTTAGCCAATCCATTAAAACCATCATAGGTATAATCTTTCATTTTTATAATCACTGCAAATACACCAATGGATGCTAATGAATAAACTACACTATACAACAAAATACCCTTATACGCTAAGGTTGAATTGACTGCGAAAATACTGAACAACATAAAGCCTGCTTGCGCAATGGATGAATAGGCCATCATACGCTTTAAGCTTTGTTGATATACTGCTGTTACGTTACCAATAATCAGCGTTAATACAATCATACTTGCAATGGCTATTTGCCAAGCATCGCTCACATTGCCAAATGAAAAATGAAATAAACGGATGAAAGCTACAAATACACTCACTTTGACGATGGTTGCCATGAAAGGTGTGAAGGCTGTAGGACTTCCATCATACACATCGGGTGTCCATAGATGTAATGGTGCAGCAGAAACTTTAAATCCAAAAGAAATTAATAATAGTAAGATGCCCACAAAAGATAAAGAGCTCATGCTAGAAAGCTGCTCAAATTGTCCAACGAATTTTTCGCTGGTGATATCAAAACTTCCTGTAGCACCATAAATCAATGTCATGCCCATGAGCAATAAACCAGTACTAAATGCACCCATTAAAAAATACTTGAGCGATGCTTCGTTGCTTTTTATATTTTCTTTATCGCTACCAGCAAGTATGTATTGCGGAATGGATAAAATTTCTATACCCAAAAACAAAATCAATAAATTGGAATAGGAAGCGAGTAAATAAACACCGCACATCACAAAGAAAATGAGGGCGAAGTATTCAGCTTCATTTTTGCCAACTGCAGCAATGTCTTTGTGAAAAATAAGGAGATACATGGCACAACAAGCAGTAATTAATATACTGAACCAAGATGTGTATACATCGATGGTCATCATACCAAAATAAGTTTGTGCTTGCACAGAATGCGCTTGATAATCGAGGATAGAAACTACCAATAAAGCAATAATACCAAGTAGAGCTGTCCATTGAATTTGTTTGGAAGATTTTAGAAACAAACCTGCGAACATCATCACGACACCCCAAATACCCGATAGTACAATTGCATTCATTTTTTTCTTATTGTGTCAGCTTGTATTTTACTTGCTGTCGATTTATTTATTTTAATTTAAAATTATAGGTGTCATCTAGGGTGTATCTACCAATAGCATTAATGCGTTTGGATAAAACCCAAGAAATAATATGATACCCATTATTACAAGAAGGATAATCCATTCGTTCATCGTTAAATCTTTCATGCTTGCGGTCTTCTCATTCAATTCGCCATAAGCCACTTTTTGTATCATACCCAAAGTATATACTGCCGATAAAATAACGCCCAATCCTGCTATGATCGTAAATACCATTCTATAAGTTGAAATAGAATTGAATAAACCATTCAACATCATAAATTCTCCTACAAATCCATTGGTCAACGGCAAGGCAATATTTGCTAATGAAATAAGCACTAAAGCAATCGTGAATCGTGGTGCAATCTTAGCTATACCTCCCATTTCGCGAAGGTCTTGTGTACCTAATCTGTTTTCTACAATACTCACTAAAATCCACAAGCCCATGATATTTATACCATGATTAAACATTTGAATATAGGCACCTTGTACACCTAGCAAATTATTGGAATAAGAAAAAATAGCCGCACACATTAAGCCTATATGCGCAATGGAAGAATAAGCGATAAGACGTTTGATATTGGTTTGTACCATTGCCATGCAAGAGGCGTAAACCACACCAATAATGCACAATAACAAAACTACATTCATCCAATGAATACTACCCAATGGAATAATAGGAAGCAACCAACGTACAACGGCAAACAATCCCATTTTTACCATAATAGCACTAAGTACAACTGTTACTGGCGTAGCACTTTGTTCGTATGCATCTGGTTGCCAAGTATGAAAAGGGAACACAGGCATTTTGATCGCAAAGGCAATAAATAACATCCAAAACAACCAGGACTGGTCCGCTTCTGGAAGGCTTCTACCAACACTTACAAATGCATCCCATGAAAAAGAATGAACAGGTGTGTGATTATAAATAATTAATAATGCAACAAGCATGACTAAGCTACCAACAAAGGTGTACACGAAAAATTTGAAAGTGACTGGAATGCGATTTGGTCCGCCATACATAGAACTTAAAAAGTACACCGGTATTAATGCGACCTCCCAAAATAAATAAAACAACAAAGCATCTTTTGCTAAAAAGACGCCTATTAAACCTGCTTGTGCCAAGAGCATTAAACCATAAAAAACATGCTTTCTTTCTGGCTGTTTATTTTGCATGCTAATAAATACACAAGGAAAAAGAAGACCTGTCAAACCAATCATTAATACAGAAAGTCCATCTGACATACTTAAAGAAAAAGTAGAACCTATGCTTTCTATCCAAGGGCAATCAAAACTTAAATCAGTGGTATGGGTTGCTTGACTATAAAAATAATAAGCAGTACCAGCTATTGCCAATGTGAGTAAGGATGTGAACACCGCCCATGCATAAGCCATTTTTTCTCCAAAAAGAAAAGAAGCTAAACCGCCAATAAAAGGAACCAATATGAGTAATAGTATCAACATCTCTATATATATCACAAGGCTAACCTTGCCTTTTTCTATTTTTAAAATTTAACCAACCACATTTGCAACGCGAATAAAAGTATAATACCCAATACAAACATGAATAAATAAAACCCGACCAATCCACTTTGGAGTAATCTGATTTTGGTACTTCCCACTTGTATTAATCGACCTACACCATTCACAATTCCATCTATCCCTGCTTTTTCAATTATTTTTTCTATCCATTTGCTGATGCCAAATAATGGTTTTACAATTACTTTGTCATACAATTCATCTATATACCATTTGTCTTCTGCAAATTTCGCAATGCCTTTGGTAGTATCGGCTGCATTATATTTTTTAAAGCCAAACCAAGCCATGGTTATTCCTATACAAGCGATGAAAACCGCCACGCCCATTAATAGTATTTCATTTTGGTGGCTTAGCTCATAAATGCTGGTTTGTAAAGCTTGTGATTTCAATAATATGGGTTCTAAAAAGGCATTCAATGCATGATGTCCGCCAAATACTTCTGGGATACCAATAAATCCACCAACGATAGATAAAGCAGCAAGCACTATCAATGGCATAGTCATTAATGCTGGACTTTCATGCGGATGTCCTTTACCTCTATACGTTCCATGAAAAGTAATAAATAATAAACGAAACATATAATAAGCGGTCATCATGGCGGCTAACATACCCAGTATCCAAAATATTTTTCCATTCGTTCCATGGGTAAAAATATGCATCATGATTTCATCTTTAGAAAAGAAACCACTTAAAGGCGGAATCCCTGCGATAGCAATGCATCCAATGAAGAAAGTGATGTAGGTAATCTTCATGTATTTTTTCAAACCACCCATATTCCTAATATCTTGTTCGCCGTCCACTGCATGGATTACAGAGCCAGAACCTAAGAACAGCAAGGCCTTGAAGAAGGCATGTGTGATGACGTGAAAGATAGCTGCTGTATAAGCACCTACTCCCAATGCCATAAACATAAAACCCAATTGACTTACAGTAGAATAAGCCAATACTTTTTTAATATCATTTTGTTGGGTTGCGATGGTTGCCGCAAGCAATGCGGTTGCCAAACCGATGATTAAAATGACTTGTTGTGCAATAGGTGCTACTGAATATAAAAAATTACTTCTTGCTATCATGTACACACCAGCAGTTACCATGGTAGCTGCATGGATCAAAGCCGACACAGGTGTAGGACCTGCCATTGCATCGGGTAACCAAGTAAATAAAGGAATTTGCGCACTTTTACCAGTTGCACCGATGAAGAAACATAATGCCACAGCTGTTATGTAGCTTGGATCGTTCATTAAAGTAGGCATCATGTTTTCGATGGATTTAAAATCCAAAGCATTGCATTTAGAATACAATAAAAACATACCAATTAGAAAACCCAAATCTCCGATTCGGTTCATAATGAAAGCTTTCTTAGCCGCATCGGTATAGGCTATATTTTTATACCAGAAGCCAATCAGTAAATAAGAGCAAAGACCAACACCTTCCCAACCGATAAATAAGATAAGATAATTGGCACCTAATACCAATAGTAACATGGAGAAGACAAAGAGATTGAGATAAGCGAAAAACTTCCCAAAGCCTTCATCATGGCTCATGTAAGAAATGGAATAGATATGAATAAGGAAACCAATACCCGTAATAACCAATAAGAAAATACTACTCAAGGCATCGATTTGAAAATCAAAAGCAATTTGCATTGCATGGGTATTGATAAAATTAAATAAGTGAACGACATGAGAACCTGTTGTATGTTCGGCAATATCCTCAGGTAAAGTTTTTAATTCAATAAAAATTAAAGCTGACACAACGAAGGAAGCCAAAATAGCTAAGGAGGCAATCCATCCGCTGGCTTTACCTAAATGGTTGCGCCCAAGACCTGTGATGATAAAACCAATTAAGGGAAATAAAGGCACTAGCCAAACCAAATTCAACATATGAATCTTACTAGTTTTTTAATCGGTTTAAAATATGAACATCTATAGAATGTACTTTTCTATACATCATTACGATAATAGCCAATCCTATACTTACTTCTGCCGCCGCGACTACCATAATAAAAAAGACAAAAAGCTGTGCATTCGGATCGTTATACATTTTGCTGAAGGTAACCAATAGCAGATTAACTGCATTTAGCATCAACTCGATACACATCAAAATGATAATTGCATTACGACGCATGAGCACACCCATGACACCTATACAAAACAAAGCTAAGCTGAGAAATAAATAATATTGTGACGGCATTTTTTTAAAGTGTCGCAAAAATAGGGCTTGTAACTCGAAAATGGTAATTGTTTGCGAATTGTTTTTGAGAGAACGTAGAAAATGATAAATAATTGGGTTGCATATTTCCATTATAATTGCTTCTAAGCCATCCTTTTGCATGGGCATTCAAAAAAAATAATACTTTTGAAGCCTAAATCATTTTTATAGATAATAAAAAATTTCACCTATGCTTTGCACCGATAAAAACTCTCCAGTGCTTAAGTAATAATTGATTCTATTATTCCCGTGATTAAAACTATCCTTTTATTCCCTTACTTTTTATATGCCTGTTGTTGGCTTATCGTTCTATTGTTATTGTCCTTCCCAATCACACTGATACTTTTACTTTTCCCAGAAAAAATAAAAGACTATGGTATGTTTTGGCTATTGAAAGTCATTAGTAATGCATGGTTCATATTATGCGGTATGATTCCGTACAACTATAACCGACGAAAAATAGATGTTACAAAAAGCTATATCATCACACCGAATCATCAATCTTTTTTAGACGCTGCCATTGTTTATACCAGCATTCCACATCTTTTTAAAACATTAGGTAAAAAGGAAATTGAAAAAATTCCAATTTACGGTATCATCTACAAAACAGTTGTCATTACAGTAGATAGAAGTTCAATGACAGCCAAAGCAGCAAGTTTTCGACGTATGAAAAAAGAACTCGAAGAAGGAATTTCCATAGTCTTATTCTCCGAAGGCACTTTCACCAACGAACCACAAGAACAATTGAATCCATTTCAAATTGGCGGTTACTCATTGGCGATTATGCAACAAGCAGATATTTTACCAATATTGTATTTGGATACTGCCCGCAGATTACATCCATCTAAGCTATTGCAAATTACACCCGGCATGAATAGAGCTGTTTTTTTACCGCCACTGTCGGCATCGAATGTACAAAAGCAAGATGCAGAACGATTAAAAAATTACGCCCAACACTATATGCAAAGCTGCCTCGACTTTAGCCGAACAAATCAAAAAAAAGAAATTTGGAATTATGCCTTATCTTGGCTTCAATTAAATCCTTTTGTATAGATGTTATTTGCAGATGTCATATTACCATTAGCATTGGAACGCAATTATACATTTGGCGTTCCTATTGACATGCAAGACAAAATAAAAATTGGTTGCAGGGTAGAAGTGCAATTTGGCAAACGAAAAGTATATAGTGGTATTGTCAAAAAACTACACAGTAACAAACCAGATGTGTATGATGTAAAACCAATTCGTACTTTATTGGATCGAGAGCCAATTGTAACCGAAGCACAAATCAAATTTTGGGAATGGATGGCAAGTTATTATATGTGCACAGAAGGCGAAGTGATGAATGCTTCCTTACCTTCTCATCTCAAATTGGTCAGTGAAACTTTTGTGGTTATTAATGAGGATATAAATCTAGATGAACAAGATTTGACGGATGAGGAATTCATGGTCATGCAAGCTTTAGAAATCAAGCGTTCGCAAAAAATACAAGAATAAAAAAAGCTGGTTTTATTGTTGGCTTCCCTACATTTTAATGAAAATTATTTGGGCGGCAGACACGCTTTACGCTTCAATCTTTTTGCTTGCTACGCCGCAAAAAGGATTTCCGCTACAATCGTTGCCGCAATGTACCTGCACTTGAAATGAATACCGTTGCGTATTTTTTGCCCAAAAAATAAATGCTACTAGTATATTTTTCTGATTACATTTTTAGTTTAAACTTTTTTTTCTCTTTACATTTATCGAATGAAGTATTTTTATGTATTGCTATTGATATGCATTAGCTCTTTTGTACAGGCGCAAAACGAAGGCGAATTATTTTTTCCGCATTCCTCCGTAAAAGTCAATTCGGAGCAAGAAGCCAACTCGTTTTTAAAAAACTATTTTTCTGATTTGCAATCGGAAGATATTACGCTTGCACTTTCGTTTAAAAAAAATACGCCTTACTCTCGCCATTTTACATTTGATATTTTGGTAAAGCAAGTTGCAGTTTTGAATGCATCAATAAAATTAAATACCGACCTTGTTGGTAATGTCATTTCCATCAAAAAAGAAGTAGATGATTTGGCATTATTAGCTACTGCAAATGTGGATGCGCAATTGGCGAATGCAAATAATATCAACGCCAACGATTGGCTTCGTGCGCGTTGGAGTGCTTATCCATCGTTAAAAAATCAAAGCTATAAATTGACTGTAATTGATAATAAACCCATACTCGTTGTACAAGCCGACGCTTGGAACAAAACCTTGGATAAGTCTATTGTCATTGACTTACAAGGTAATATCCTACAAGAATATAATAATGCACGTTATCTAAATATAGACACGACACTGCATGTTCAAATTTTTAAACCTGACCCTTTAACGACTTTAGGATTGATATATGGCGGTATACATATTGATGATACAGATAAAAATGACGCATGGTTTAATCCAGCCTATTTGACAGCAGATGTACCCGGTACTTACGATAATTTGAACAATACGTTTTACCTCGAAAATCAATGGGTAGCGATTGATGATTATGATTTACCAACAGCAGCGCCAGCAACAAGTGCCACTCCAACTTTTACCTTCAATCGCAGCGAGTCCGGTTTTGAAGACGGTAATGTATTGTTTCATATTTCTAATTTTCAAAACCATTTATATTCTTTGGGCTATGATACTTTGATGGATGTGCAAGCCAGTATAGACACCCATGCATTGAATGGAGCCGATAATTCTGTATTTATGAAAAATGGCGGAAACCCTACTATAGCATACGGTACAGGCGGCGTAGATGATGCGGAAGATGCAGATGTGATTATACATGAATATAGTCATGGCATTAGTTGGAGTGCCAATAATAATAACTTTACATCTACAGATAGAAGTGGATTAGATGAAGGTTTAGCCGATTATTTTGCGACTTCTTATTCTCGAGACATCAATGCTTTCGATTGGGAAAAAATGTTTACTTGGGATGGGCATAATGAATTTTGGAATGGTCGTATTGCAAACACAACAGCCAATTATCCTGCTACCGGCGGATTGTACGCTGTTGGCGAAATCTGGAATAGTGCTATGAGCAGTATTTGGACCGACTTAGGAAGAACAGTTACGGATAAACTCATGTTGGAATCGCTACATTTTTTTGCCAATAATACGAACTTACCAGAAGCTGCCATGTATGTATTACAAGCCGATACTTTATTGTTTGGTGGTATACATACAACTACCATTTGTGCTAAGTTTCAGCAACGAAATATACTAAGTTCGAATTGTATGCCTGTAGCAGTTAGCGATGTAGAAGCCTTACCAAATATTCACATCCGCAATACATTAGGCTTCGCAAAAAAGGAAGGGAATATTTCCATAGACTTTGCAAAACCTAGCACGGGTAAGTGTTTGATGACAGATATTTTGGGGAACACGGTATTGTCGCAAACATTCGATAATACTACAACGCAAACTATTTCAAATATGGAATTGCAACCTGGTTTATATGTCTTGCAGGTATTTACACAATATGGAAGGAAGACATTTAAGCTGAACCGATTTTAGAACAACCAATTTTTTCAAAAGAAATAAATGCTAAACTGTTATCCTAAAGCGTATTTTTTGAAAAAAATTAATACTATATCGTTTCTTTGTTTTGCTTCCACCATTTATAGCCGATGATAAGCATAAAAGTCAAAGGCATAAATGCTAAATAAATAATCCCGCCATTTAATCCACGTGCGCTATTATCATCTAGGCTAGCAGCAGTTTTGGTACACATCACACATTGTGCAAAGGATATACTTGCACTAATAAGACATATCAATAAAACAATTGCTTTTTTGTACATACTGCAAAATTGTAGTAAGGAGTTGGTATTACCAAAAGATAAATTGCGAGTGTGTCAATCATGGATGAAGAGGATAGCTGTCTGAATCACGGATGAAGTGGATAAGGAAGATAACACGGATGGGATCAATTAAATATATCCGAATCAACTTATTGTAATTCCCCATTATGCCACAAAATCAGAGCAAGTGCGAAAAGTGAAAGCGAATTGCTCTTGCTCTGTTTCTCACTCCTAAACTAATATAATGAACAAGAAATTATTGCATCATTTTGAAGATGGTTTAAAGAACACTAACAACGGCGAAATCATATCAATCATTCCATCCTAAAAATCATAGTTCAGACAAGAATTTTCTCGCCTTCATTCCTTACTTATTCTCGTCTTATCCATACTATACATCCATTCTGCTGTTTGTATTTGAGAAAAAGCATAATCACGTAATTGTGCAGCCATGGTTTTATTTTCGTTGAGGTAATTATGCAAATCACCTTGTTGATAATGGTATAAACTTTCTTCACCAGTAAAGCGATAAACATAAAGCCATTCGCCATTGATACAACCAATTTTATCATCGGCAGAAAAATAAATACATTCTCTTGCTTGCTTGATAATATCTGTTCCTAAAGTATTATTGATATAGGGGAAATGTAACATGCCCATGAGTGTTGGGAAAATATCAATTTGCCCTATCCAAGTATCCGACACCCTGGCTGGAATAATAGATGGGGCATAAAAAATAATCGGGATATGCTGATACGATAATTCTAAATCATATTTATTTTCTCCAACCCTAAACCCATGGTCGGCAACGAAAATAAAAATAGTTTTCTTGAACCATGCCGACTTTTTTGCCCTTGCTAAAAATTGACCGATGCTCCAATCTGCATAATTTGTTGCACGAAGATTAGGTTGTGTTTGTGCCGATTGGAAATCATTTGGTAAGACATAGGGTTCATGATTAGATGCTGTTAATAAGGTTGCAAAAAATGGTTTGCTAGTGTCCATTTGATCAAACGTATCTATTGCATAATTGAATAAATAATTATCAGGAACACCAAATGCACTCAAGGATTTTTCTGGTGGAAATATTTCAGAACTATAAATTTTATCGAAATTATTTTCTGGAATAAAATTATCAATATTATCAAATACGAAGCTATGGCAACTTAAAAATAAATTGGTATAACCTTGTTGTTTGGTTACATACGGTAAGCCCGAATATTTTCGAATGGGTATCGTATTCATTGGGCGAATTCTTTTTAAAGCAGGGAAAGAATAAAGCGTTGAAAAAATACCATTGTTCGTATGAATGCCTGCACTAAAAGCGTTTTTAAAAAATAAGGATTGTGGAATTAAACTGTCTAAATTGGGTGTGAGATTTTGTGTGTTACCAAAATACTGCAAATAGTGTGCACTCATACTTTCCATCAATACGACGACTACATTATATTTTTTACCGATAGAATCCATTTTGATTTGTCTTGCTATTGGCGAAATATTGTCGATAGGAGCATCAATCTGTAAATGTTGATGGGTAAGGTTTATAGCAAGTTCTGGATCCATTAAACGTACTTTTTCCGTATAGCTTTTGAGTATGCAATAAGCAGGATTCAGTCCTAATTGATTGAGCAATGGACTATGGCAATACGATGCATCTCCTAGACGAATGGGATGTGCTAATTTACCTCGCAAACCCATGAAGCAAAGGAGACTTGCCAATAGGAAATAGAGAATAAGTCTTCGTAAAGAATTTTGATTTTTAGCGGATTCTATTTTTGCAAATTCCTTTTTTAAAAAACGAAAACAGAGTGCATACGTTATGGGAATGATCAAAAGAACAAGTACTAAAAAAAATAAATAAGACTTATTTTCAACAACCATTTGCAATACGATTTTCCAACTTTCTAACCACTGTAATGAGGCCTCCGATAGCCTGTTGTGAAAGAAGGTAAAGTAAGGAATATCTGCAATGGCTAAAACAAATATGGACGTTAGTAATAAAGAAATATAGTGTTTTAAAAACAGGAGTAGCAATGGACTAGTCTTGTCTACTAATTGTTGAACAAAAAGCAAGAGCAATGGCAATAGAAAAATATAAGAAAGGACTACGCTATCAAATTGCATTCCAATTAAAAGTGAAATATAAGTCAGTGTATCTGTCCAAGGAATACTTGGGTCTTTGGCATAATACAATTCAAATAATCGTAATGCTAAAAGGACAAGAATGGATGTACAATATAATTTGAGCAGCACCGAAAAAAATATTGGAACTGCTTGGCGTTTATTATTCGATTTACTTTCTAATGAATTTTCCATGTAGATATGCTTGGCAAAGTACAATTCCTTTTTTCATTTGAAAAATAAAAAGTACAGAATCGTTTTATCGCTTTCATAAAAAAAGCCACATCAGGAGATGTGGCTTTTTTGAGAAGTACATTTTGTTTATTTTTTAAAGGTTGTTGCTAAACCGTCTACATTTTCATCAGACAAAACTAGTTCAAGTACAGTCATATTTTCTACCATCATATCTTGCATAGCTGGGTCAGAAAAATCGAGCCAAGATTTACTCGTTGCTGTATGAATACAGTTTTGAGAGCTAATGCTAAAGGTACCATTTGAAATTAGGATGCCATTTTTTTGTTCGACATATTGATTATTGTTAATGACCAAAGTGATTGAATCACCTGTAGAAGCTGGTGTAAGATGAATATTGTTTCCAATACCACCATCTGTTGAAACCCAGTGCCAAGTGCCATTTAAAACATTACTGCTTGTGGAACTTGTGCTGTCTGATTTTGTGCATGCCTGAAATAGAACCATACAACTAAGAATCATCAAGATATTTATTTTATTTCTCATTTTAATTTTGGTTTGTTTATGCGTTTTTATTTTCTGTTATTTTAATAAAGATTCTTCAATTATTTTTTGGTGCAATTTACAATAAATAATTTCAAATAAAAGTACTTGGTCACGCTAGTAAAAGTTAATGAGATTGGATATTGTTTTTCAGTTGGTATACTTTTATTTTCTACTTTTTATTAAATAGAAATTATTAGTTACTCAATCGAACACCAAAGCAATATGGATATTGTTCTGTACCATAACTTGTCAATGGCGTTAAACTATTTTTGAAGTAAATAGCAAATTGCTTATACTCTAATTCAGCTTGCATGCCGTATTGAAATTTGTTTAAATTGAAATCATTGAACTGCTTTTCTTTTTGTTTAGAACCTTCTACGATTTGCTTAGTATGGCTTCTTACTAAATAACCTGCATATCCACCTATACTTAAACAAACGTTTCTGGAATTGTGATTCGGACTAGTTTCAAATCGAAGAAGAAGTGGTACTTGCAAATAATTCGTCACCAATTTATTTTTCGTGTAGTTCACACTATCCATTGTAATGGCATAGCCTTTGTTATTCGGCGATAGTGCGCTGAGGCTTGCGTTGGTTTGGTCAATGCTGGTCCAATGAATGGATTTTTTATATGACCAATTATTGATATCATAACAAAGGCCATAGATAAAACTCACATAATTTTTATAAAGACTTACTTGTTGTCTAACGATGCCGAAATTCACATTAACGGATTTTCCGGATTTTAATTCAAAATCATTTTCTTGCGCTGCTTTAGTAAGTAAGGCGAAACTTCCAATGCTATTTGGGTCGCTTACACTCGTGTTGGTATAATCCGTTTTGTCGGTGTAATTATTGAAGCCGAGATTGAAACCACCCCAATTCGTTTCTACAGGTTTGCGTTTTTTCTTTTTTGATGATGGCGTTGAAAGTTCCATTTTTTTTACAGTTTTACCATCTTTGTTTTCATCAGTTACAATTTTTAGCATGCCATTTAAATAGGAGCTAGAATCTTTTTTTTCTTGAGCATGAACAAGGATTGGAAAGCTCAATAAAAGGGCGAATAAAATTTTACTTGTGTTTTTCATGTGTTTGTTTTTTTAGTTGTTATTAATGTTTAAAATTTTTGTATTGCCTACGAAAACGAGTAGGTTAGTTTGTTTGATCTTTTCTTTTTTAAGTTTTATCTGATGTGTTAAGGCAGCTATCTTATTTATGAATTTTAATATTCCTTTTTCTGTAGAGGCTATAAGAGGTACAGCTGTTGTATCCTGCATCATGAGGATGTGATTACTTTTTTCTGGAACAATTTCTTGTTTAACAATGGCAATTGTATCTTCTCTTTTGTTCGGAAGATAGGGTATGGAATGGGGTATCAAAGGTGATTGTGTTACGACCTCATTTGGGGTCTGTTGTTTTTCTTTCTTTTCTTGTTGAACAATATCTACAGGCACTTGTGGCGCCATACGATGCTGAGGTAAATTCACTTTTGGTATAATAGGATTTACTTTTTGATGAGTGGAATGAATAACGATATTGGTTGGGATACTATCTTTTTTATTTTGTGGAGTTGGTATAACGGTATCTATAATGGGATGAGTAGATTCGGATTTTGGTTGAGCAACGAATGAAGGCTGTGTTTTTGTCTTTATTAAAAATGTATAACCGATAAAAAGTATCCCAGAAAGTACAGCAGCTATTGCTACATATTTTATCCAATAAACAGGAAATAAGGCAGCAGGTTCTTCTTTGTATAAGAGTTCCTTTTTTTCAAAAACGATGTCGGTATCTGGTATAAGAATAGTTTCTTTCAATAAAATATATTCTTCTAAAATAGAGGGATGTGTATGTAAGAATAATTCGAACTCAGGTACTAGATCACTTGCCAATTCGTTGTGCAAGTAATCGACTAAAAATTCTTCGTAATTATTTTCGTTGATGATCATGGAGGATAAATTAAATGTGATTTTCTAGACCGATTAAACTGGTTTTTAATTGCAGACGTGCTCTGAATAAATACACTTTAACTTGATTTTCTGATAGCTTGGTGATATTGCCTATTTCTTCGTAACTGTAACCTTCGTAATCTTTGAGAAGTACTAATTGTTTTTGTAAATCTGGTAGTTTTTCTAATGCTTCATTGACTGCTTTTTTCACATCATGATTTTTTGTTTCGCTACTGCCGCCAAATTTTTCTGGAATGGATTCTACCAAATGTGTTTTTTTCTTTTTACGAAGTGCATCCACCAATTTATGATATCCAACAGTAAACAAATAGCTTTTAATTTTTTCTAAGTCCACTTCTTCTTTTTTCATCCATAAGATTTCGTACGATTGTTGTACTATGTCTTCTGCATCTTGTTGGTTACGAATATTTTTTAGGACAAACCGATACAAATCATCTGCATGCATTTTTACTTGTTGATTGTATTGGTGAATAGTCATCAGGGTATATATCGTTTGAGGGTAGCGAAATGTTACAGAAAATAAAAAGTTTTTTTAAAAATAATTTTGATCTTGTTTAGACCTGCGATTTTGAGCATACAACATGTTGCGAATTTTAAGTAATGGACGGGGCTTCAACCGTAATTATTTTCGTTGAAAGGAAGAAATTTTTTAATCATAAATAGTATTCAACATCACGAACCTAAAACAAAATTTTATTAAAACAAAAGGGTGATGCTAATTGGGTATCTTAGTAAGATAATTAGGAAATATAGGGTGGTAATTGGGAAGATGGAATTTTAGATAAACAGGTTCTTGCGATTTCTTTGGAGCCGTTGTTGGGTATTATCACCAATAACCATAATGTTTAATGGGATTACAAAATGGAAACCAAATAGTAGGGAAGGAATTTTATGTTGAGCTTTATAAAGGATAAAATTTTTATATTCGCATATATGAAAAATGCCATGATGGAAAAGTTGAATATTCTAAAATAAATAAACTAAAAGTTATGTACAGTTTATTTTTAAGAATAATATTCACAATATTATTTATAGTTTCTATAAAGGTTGGAGAATCACAAACTAAGCAGAACTATTCTTGGATAGTTGGTTACGGAAATTCTAATGTTGTTAAATTTGAAAATTCAAATTTTTTATTTCAAAAACTATTTGATACATTATTTTTACCTTCTAGGAATTTCATTCCAGGAAGCAACATTTGTAATACAAATGGTAACATTATTTTACTAAGTAATGGGGTGAGTGTAATAGATAGCAATAAAAATTTTGTCGGTAATTTAGATAGTATAGGAGGAAGAGAATTTGTCAAATATAATAGTGGGGATTGTCCTTATACACAGTATTCAATTTTTTTACCTTTACAAAATAATATTTATTATTTTGTAAATAATTCTGTAAGTGATAGTTTTTGGGCATATTATAATAATACAGGAGGACTAGATTTTAATTTTGATGAATTGCTTTATTGCAAAATAGATATGAATGGTAATAATGGTTTAGGTATTTGTACAAAACGTGAAGTGAAACTGATAGAAAAAGATACCTTAAGCAATACCCAAATGATGGCATGCAGACATGGCAATGGCAAGGACTGGTGGCTATTTAAGCAAGGTAGTATTAAAAATATAGTACATAAATTTTTGTTTACCCAAGATAGTGTATTCAACTTTGGTACACAGAGTTTTGCAGAACCTGAATTTAGTAAATGGGATAATGGGGGGCAAAGTATGTTTAGCCAAGATGGAACAAAATATGCCACCACATGTACAGGAACTAAAAAAATATTTGTAGCCGATTTTAATCGTTGCTCAGGAGAATTGAGTAACCCTTTGGTGTATGATGTGCCACCACTCAGTGCGCATAACACTTTTGATAGTACTATGGTAGACGTATTGTCGGAAGGATTAGCATTTTCACCTAATGGTAGATTTCTTTATTTGAATATGTATTATAATATTCAACAATTAGATTTATTAGATTCAGATACAAGTACCCGATGGAGTGTGGTGGCAGGTTTAGATACTACATGGGATGCATTTAATTCATATAGTAGTATGTATTTAGGACCTGATAATAAATTGTATGTAGGTAATTGGGGAGGATTGAGCAAACAAATGAGTTATTTTGATACACCAAATATTAAGGGTGTGGGTAGTGGGTTTTGCCCTCGTTGTTTGCGTTTTCCTAAAGTGGGTGTAACAGCACCACCATGTATGCCTAATTATGATTTAGGTGCTTTGCTAGATAATGGCTGTGATACTACAAAGCCACTACCAATTCCTATTGGAGTGGATATAATAATTGTACCTAATGCCTTTACGCCGAATGGTGATGGTAAAAATGATGTATGGCATATTTTAAATCTTCCCTATTTGTATCAAGAAGGTATCACAATAGAACAAGTGGAGGTATATAACCGTTGGGGCAATAAAGTATACAGTAGTAGGGATATTGATTTTGCATGGAATGGCTCTGGCTGGGCAAGCGATAACTATTTTTATTTTATCCGTTACAAAACCAAAGCAGGTATGCATAAAATACAAAAGGGAAATATAGTTTTGATTAGGTAAAGAAAAATGCTTAGAAGGAAATTCAAAACCTCAAACTCTCGATATCAAATAGATGTATCCCATTTTAGAAAGGGTATTTATTTGATAAAGGTCAATGAGTATACTCGTAAAATAGTGATAGAATAATTGTAAAATAGTTTGCTCTGCATTGTAGTCAATTGTGTCTATCACTTGTGTGTCACAAACCGAAACGAAAAATCCTACCCCAATAATCCCATAAATTCTTCTTCACTTAATATCGTAATCGTTCCTAATTTTTTTGCCTTTTCTAATTTACTTCCTGCATCTTCACCTACAACTAAATAGTTAAGTTTACTACTTACACTGCCTACCATACTTCCACCATTTTTTTCTACCAATGCTTCGGCTTCGCTGCGCTTCATGGTCATGGTGCCGGTAAATAAAAAGGTCTTACCAACTAAGTCACCTTGCATGGCATCATTTTTTTGTGTATTGGCAAGACAAACACCTTCTTTTTCTAAGGCTTCTAAAATGGATCGGTTATCATGATGGGAGAAAAATTCTAAAATAGAAGTGGCTACTTTTTCACCTACATCATCAATGCGTAATAAATCTTCTTTGGTCTTTTCATATAAATCGGTAAGGTGCGAAACGGTTCTGGCTAATGCCTTTGCAGTTGTTTCACCAACATAACGAATACCTAATCCAAAGATCAATCTGTGTAAGGGTTGTGTTTTTGATTTCTCAATAGCCTCCTTTAAATTGATCATTGATTTTTCACCAAAGCCTTCTAGTGATTTTATTTGTTCAAAAGGTAAATGATAAATGCCAACGATGTTTTTGAGAAAGCCTTGCTCATAAAATTTACGCACCAAGGCATCACCTAATCCCCTAATATCCAATGCGTCTTTGGATGCATAATGCGCAATTCTTTCTATCACCTGTGCTTCGCAATTAATATTGGTACATCGCCAAACTGCCTCCTCCTCTGGCTTGTAGAGTACTTCACTACAAACAGGACAATGACTTGGAAAAATAATTTCTTGCTCTTTACCCGTTCTTAATTCTGGAAAAGATTTTACCACATAAGGAATTACATCTCCGGCTCTTTCAATCAAAACAGTATCACCAATCATCAATTGTTTTTCTTTCACCACTTCTTCATTAAACAAAGAGAGGGAAGAAATGGTAACACCGCCCAAAGCAACAGGAAGAATTTTAGCAACTGGTGTCACACTGCCTGTACGACCCACTTGATATTCAACATTGATCAATTTACTCGTAGCTTGTCGCGCCTTAAATTTATAAGCAATTGCCCATCTTGGATGATGACTGGTTTGTCCAATTCTTTCTTGTAAATCTATACGGTTTACTTTCACTACCATGCCATCAATTTCATAAGGTAAATCGTCTCGCTTTTCTTCAAATTCTTGTACATAGCGAATGACGTCATCGATGTGATAAAATGTTTTTATATTGTCTAAGGAAGTCTTGAAACCCAATTGGGACAAGGATTCCAACATACCTTTATGCGTTTGCATCGCTGGATGTATCGTTTTATTTTCTATTAAAGAAGTATAACTCACATTGTATAAAAAAGCATCTAAATTTCGTTTGGCAACTTCATTGGTATCTTTAATTCGCAAACTTCCACTAGCAGCATTTCTAGCATTTGCAAGTGCTTGTTCGCCATTCGCCATTAGCTTTTCATTATAAGCTGCAAAGCGTTTTTTTGTAATCACCACTTCCCCACGAATTTCAATTTGCTTGATATGAAATTGACTAATATTTGCTTTAATGGGAATAGAACGAATTTGTTTGGAGTTCATAGTAATATCATCGCCTTCTGTTCCATTGCCGCGAGTAGCACCGCGCGTCAATAAATCATTTTCATATACTAAAGAAATACTTGCACCATCAAACTTTGGTTCAACACAATATTCAATATGTTCTTGTTCACTTAACTCTCTACATTTTCTATCCCAATCAATTAAATCTTCGGCATTATAACTATTCTCCAAACTCAACATTGGCACCAAATGCGCTACGGTAGGAAAGTCTTTATTCAAGCCCTTTGCAACTCTTTGTGTTGGTGAGTCGAGTGTAATCAAGGAAGGATTTTTTTCTTCGATATTTTTTAATTGTTTGAATAAATAATCATACGCTGCATCTGCCAATACTGGATCATCTTGCACATAATATTTCCAATCGGCATAATTGATAATATCTTTTAAGCTATTCAAATCATCACTGTTCAATTCTCTTTCTGCAAATAAACGAGCGCTGTCTATAAAAGATTTTTCTTGTTCTATGGTATACATAAATTATTTTTTGCTTAGCATTTTGAAACGTAAATGTGAAGCTTTTTTTTTGATAATTCCAACAACATGAAATATTTAGGAAGGGTTTATTCTTTATAGCAAATACGATAAACTAAAACTCTAGGCTATCTATTTCCTTTTTCTATCTTTACCACTTCATGTTATATCGCTACGAAAAATATTTTTTTTATTTGGTGCTGCTTTTAGCGCTTAGTATCATCATCATTCCCAAGTATTATATAACTGGCGATGGAAGTAGTCATGTATATAACGCAAAAGTTTTATTCGATTATTTGTTCGGTCATGAACGGGCTTTCTATAAAGAGTTTTACGCCATCAATCGAGATATAGATGCCAATTGGGTGAGCCATATTATTTTGGGCACTTTGCTACAAGTATTACCAGCTTGGCTTGCAGACAAATCTTTTCAACTCATCTACTTGCTTAGTTTCGCATTTGGATTTCGTTATTTGATACAATCTATTCAAAAAGAAAATAGTTTTTTAAGTCTGTTATTTTTTCCATTTGTTTTCACTTTGCCATTTCAAGAAGGCTTTTATAATTATGCATTAAGCATTACCTTTCTCTTTTGGACGCTTGCTTATTTCATTCGCCATAGTCAACGATTGGATAATGCTATTCGGCAAATGACTTGTGGTTTATTACTTCTGCTAACTACATTTACACATAGCATGGTTGGTGTATATGCGATGGTTTTACTGTTTGGTTTATGGGCGATAGAGCTGTTAACTACCAACAAACACTTTACGATTCGTCAACATCTTGAATCCTTCATTCGACTCGTTTGGATAGAATCTATTTCTCTTTTTATGGTATTATTATTTGCATTAAAAAGGACAACAGATACAGTGCCGCATGCATGGACAAGTGCTGAAAAAATCAAACAATTTTTTTTATTATTTGCATCACAAAGTACTCGCAACGCAGAGGTTTATCCAGCCATCGGTGTTGGTGTTTTGCTATTGGTTTTTGTAGTATTCAGTTTAGTACAAAAGAAAATTGGGCTCGATAAACGCGCTTACTTATTCATGGGATGTAGTCTGTTTACTTTTGTGGCTTATGTGTATAGTCCGCATAGTGTGGGTGGTGTAGGTTCTATTGATATTCGATTGGCGTATTTACCTTTTCTATTTTTACTCCTTTACTTGGCTGCTATTTCCTGGAGTAATATGTCCAAAAATATATTTATGTTTTCGGCTATTTGTATCTCTAGTTTGTTTCTACTTATTCGATTTCCTTATGTGATGCAAGCAAGTCGTATCGGTGAAGAAATCATGACAGCTAAAAATTATATTGCCGATAAGAGCGTAGTTCTAATTGTACATAACGATGATTGGCAAAGGCTTACCAGCGGAGATAGTCTTTTTCAGAAAGATGGTTCTTTCATTCATTTCAGTGATATGTTGGGAGCAGAAAAAGATAAACACTTGATACTCATCAACAATTATGAAGCAGAAATAAATTACTTTCCAGTGAATTGGCGAGAGGGTAAAAATCCTAGAGCAAGTATACAAGAATTGATGCCAGGTACTTATCCGCCAAGTGGGAATTTGTCCTTATATGAAAAACAAATTCAACGGAAAATAGATTATGTGGTAATGCAAAACGGTGGAAACGCAATGAGCGACACGGCACAAATAATTGGGTTACATGATAATTTCAACCAAGTATATGCAAGTGAAAATCATGTAGTGATGGTGCATAAGCGAAAATAAAATTGGCAAGTAAAAAAGAGTAGAAAAATAAGCGATAGTATATTTTTAAACGGAGTTTGTATTGCGGCAACGATTGCAGTGGAAATCCTTTTTGCGGCGAAGCAAGCAAAAAGATTGGAACGGAAAGCGTGTCAGCCGCCCAAATTATTTTCACTCCATTTTTTGTATCGAAAGTGACTTTTATTCTACCGATTGTAATCCTAATTCCTTCATTTGTTTTGCATCGATATGACTTGGTGCATCCAACATCATATCACGGCCTGCATTGTTTTTTGGGAAGGCAATAAAATCTCTTATCGCTTCAGTACCTGCTAGCAATGCACACAAGCGATCGAAGCCCAATGCAATGCCACCATGTGGCGGTGTGCCGTATTCAAACGCAGATAATAAAAACCCAAATTGTAGATTGGATTCTTCTTTACTCATGCCCAAAGCGGCGAACATTTTTTCTTGTAATGATTTTTGAAAAATACGAATTGAACCTCCACCAACTTCCGTTCCATTCAACACTAAATCGTACGCATTGGCTCTGATGTCCTTGTATTTCGAGGTATCATTCATCCATTCGATATGGGCAGGTATTGGGGAAGTGAATGGATGATGACAAGCAATCCATCTTGCATTTTCGTCATCATATTCAAACAAAGGAAAATCGATAACCCATAGCGGTTTGAATACAGAATTATCGCGTAATCCTAAACGATTACCCATTTCTAAACGCAGTTCGCTAATGGCTTTTCGAGTAAGCGCTTCATTGCCAGCAACGATCAAAATTAAATCGCCAGCTTGTGCGCCACAGGTGTTTGCAATCTCTTTTAATTTTTCTGCATCAAAGAATTTATCTACTGAGCTTTTATACGTTCCATCGGTATTTACTTTGATATACACAAGCCCCTTCATCCCTATTTGCGGGCGTTTCACCCATTCTGTTAATTCGTCCAATTGCTTGCGCGTGTATTCACTACAGCCTGGAGCGGCTATGCCAATGACCAATTCGGCATCATCAAAAACAGGAAATTGTTGACCTTTTGCAAGAGCATTTAGATTTTTTATTTTCATGTCAAAACGAATATCCGGTTTGTCATTTCCATAATCACGCATTGCCTCTTCCCAAGTCATTCGTGGAAAGGCATCGGGCATGTCTATATTTTTTACGTCTTTAAAAATGTATTTCGCCATCGCCTCAAATGTTTCCAAAATATCTTCTTGATTGACGAAACTCATTTCGCAATCGATTTGTGTAAATTCTGGTTGACGATCTGCTCGCAAATCTTCATCACGAAAACATTTTACAATTTGGAAATAACGATCATAACCTGCTACCATCAACAACTGCTTAAACAATTGCGGCGATTGCGGTAAGGCATAAAATTGTCCTTGGTGCATGCGACTTGGCACTACAAAATCACGCGCACCTTCAGGTGTAGATTTAATTAAAAAAGGAGTTTCTACTTCCATGAATTTCGCGGCATCCAAAAAATTTCTCGTAGCACGACTTACTGCATAACGCAATTCTAAATTCTTGCGCACGACATCTCTTCGTAAATCGAGATAACGATATTTCATGCGCAATTCATCGCCACCATCCGTGTCATCTTCTATCGTAAAAGGCGGTACAGCCGAGGCATTGAAAATTTGATATTCGAGCACTTCAATCTCAATATCGCCGGTCGGAATTTGATTATTTTTATTACTGCGCTCTACTACTTTTCCTTTCGCTTCAATCACAAATTCTCTACCCAATGGATTCGATTCTAAAACAACATTTAATGCATCATTAAAGTACAATTGCGTAATTCCATATCTATCGCGAAGATCTATAAAAGTAATGCTTCCAAATTTTCGGATAGTTTTTACCCAACCAGATAATACAACGGATTGTCCAATATGTTCTGTTCTTAATTCGCCACAGGTATGTGTTCTATGCATGATACATTTTGTTTGAATGGGCGCAAATATAGTCAAAATGTGCAATGAAATTTTATCGACGTTATAGGCTAAAAGAAAGGCTTTAACTCGCAAAAGTTTTATCTAATTCAATTGCTTCTGCCAAGAGTTTACGAATCGCTTCTTCATTGATTTCTTTTGGTTCAAAAAATATTTTATAGAAAATCTGTTTGTTCGTGCCGTGTGTTAAATAGTGGTCTTCATCTTGTAATTTGTTTCCATACCAAAATCCCAATAAAACGCCATTCTTAATTCCGCCTCTTGGAATGCTGGATGGCCACACGATGCAGATTCCTTTATTGCCATAAAAATAAGGAACACTAAATGATATTTTTTCTTTGCAATAGTTGGGCAAAGATTCGCGAATGATTTGCAACAATACGTCTACTATTATCTTTTTATTTTCGGGAAGTAATGAAAATAATTCCAATAGGCTTTTTACTTTTACTGAATCTGGGCTTTAATTTTTTGGTAGAAAGGAGTTTAATATTTTTTCGCCTGTTCCTTTGAACTTCAGGAAGCTAGTTTTTTCAGTAACAAAGGTTAGCACATAGGCTTTTTCTTGTTGAATAATATAATACTGTTCAAATTGTAAATGGAAGACACCTTGATCTCCAGAATAAATAATTCGATGGAATTCAGTGCTCCCATTTTTTATTTTTTTACTTTCATCAATTACACAATTAGTAACCATTGATTTTATTTGACCAAGTGAAAGTTCCGCAAATTGATCCAAATCTATATTCATTCCTTTCAAATCTTGAATGATAAGATTTATATTTTCTTTGAATGTATCTTTTTCACTTTCTACAGGGGAAAACAAAATAAAGCTTGTACCCATTTGTTTACTGCTATCTAAATCCCAATCATCCGGATATTCTACAGAAAATTGATTGTCATTTAGTTTTAGCCATTTGGTATTTGCTGCAGATGGCGTTTGACAGAATGTGATATAGGTAATAGAAATGAATAAAAAAGTAAGTAAGGTTTTCATTTGGTTTTTATTTAATAAGTTCATTAATACTGTTTGTTTTTGACACCAAACGTCGCTATTACATACCTAACACATCACTGATTTCAAACACACCTTTTTTACCAACCAAAAATTCAGCAGCAAGTAATGCACCCGTTGCGAAGCCTTGTCGGTTGTGTGCTGTATGTGTGATGCTGATGTCGTCTATGGATGAAGAATAGGTTATAGTATGTGTGCCAGGAGCTGGATCTATGCGTTTAGAAAGGATGGATAATTCTGTTGGATTATTGCCCTCAGTATTAATCCAACTTTTTTTGATATGACTATTTTCCAAAATCCCTTCTGCCAATGTTACTGCTGTTCCGCTAGGTGCATCCTTTTTTTGTGTATGGTGGATCTCTTCCATTTGTACATTATATTCTGTATGTACTTGCATGAGTTTTGCTAAATGCTTGTTCAATGCAAAAAATAAATTAACACCGATACTAAAATTACTTGCGTATAAAAAAGCAGTATTATTTTTTATGCAAAGGCTTTTGGCTTCTTCCAATTGCGTGAGCCAAGCGGTAGTACCACACACAACAGGTACGCCAGCTTCAAGGCATTTTTTTACATTCTGGAAAGCAGTATCTGGGGTTGAAAATTCAATACAAACATCTGCACGTTTTATATTTTCAGCTGTAAAATCTGCAAGGTCATGGGTACTGATTTTCAATACAATTTCATGTCCTTTCGCCAAAGCTATTTTTTCAATTTCTTTTCCCATTTTGCCGTACCCAATAAGCGCGATTTTCATAGATGAAGTATTTATTGAATGTGAAAAGAAGGTAATTTATTTTAAACAAAAAGATAATTTGACTCCATATTGTTTTGTGGAATTGTAAAAAGGAGATGCATGAAAACCAATGTCTTTGCTTTTGTCGAAACTTCGTAAATGTGCTGCAACATAAGCATCTAAGATATTGAGTAAATAACCAACGCCTCCTGTGATAATAGAATATTCAGTATATTTTCGAAATCCTTTTCGCAATAAATTCAAGTCTTCAGTGGTCCGTTCACTGAAAGTAGTATCATCATTTGCAGGATTATTATCAATTCGATTGATATAAGCCTTTTGGTATTTTTGATAGTCTTGATAATTCGTATAAATAAAATAGGAAACTACGCCTGTGCCAGCAATCACTAAACCAGTTTTCCAATATTGCTTGTTATAGAATTGTCCCAAACCTGGTAGTATAGCCGAATACATGCCAGCGCGTTTTGCAATGGGTGTTCGTGTGTTAAATTTGAAAATGCTATCTGGAAAATTGGATTGCGTTTTTTTGTTCAATGTGCGATGAATAGCAAGGGCTGAACTGTCTTTTTTTTGCGCAAATGTATTTGTGAAAATACTTATACAAGCACAAAAAGTAAGTAGGATATAAACCGTTTTTGCCATAGATCGAAGAAGTAGATTAAAGACTCATCTTGTCTAAAATACGTTCAAGATCATTGTCATTATAAAATTCAATGAGAATAGAACCCTTGCCATTTTTTTTACGATCCAATTTTATTTTGGTAGATAAATGTGATGCCATTTGATCTTCAATTTTTTTGTAGGCAATAGGCAATTCTTTTGTTTTTGGTATTTCTGTAGATCTATAATTTTTATTCTTAAGAATATTTTTTATTAGTTCTTCAGTCTTTCTTACCGAAAGTTGACGGGCGATGATGTCTTTGGCTGCAAACAATTGTTGTTCGATATGTTCCAACCCCAAAAGTGCACGTGCATGTCCCATACTGATTTCTTTATTTCTAACAGACACTTGAATAGAAGGGGGCAGGCGTAACAATCGAATATAATTGGTAACTGTGCTTCTTTCTTTCTTCATCCTATCCGCAACTTCTTCTTGTGTTAAATTGCATTCAGACATAAGGCGTTTATAGGCAAGGCCAATTTCAATGGCATTCAAATTCTCTCGTTGTAGGTTTTCGATTAAACCCATCTCCAGAATTTCCTGATCATTGGCAATACGGATATAAGCAGGTATATCCAATAAGCCAGCTATTTTGGATGCTTTATAACGGCGTTCTCCTGAAATAAGTTGGTATTTTTTATTATTCAGTTTTACAACGGTTACAGGTTGAATAATATCGTGTAGTTTAATAGACTCAGCAAGTTCATTCAATGATACTTCATCAAATGTTCTACGTGGCTGATTCGGATTCACTTCAATGGAGGTCAACGGAATACGTGTGATACTTCCAATTAGGGCTTCATTATTTTGTTTGGCATCATTACCAAAAGAATCCACTTCGTCTTTTATATTTCCCAACAAGGCGCCTATGCCTTTTCCAATTTGTGACTTTGTAATTTGTTTATGACTCATTTTCTTCTATTTCAATTATTTTATCTATATTTTTTATTTTGGTCATATCATTTCTTTGTAAAACTTCTTTTGCCAAATTCAAATAATTACGAGCTCCAGTGGACTCAGCATCGTACATCAATACAGGTTTGCCAAGGCTTGGCGCCTCTCCCAATCGAGTGTTTCGATGAATAATGGTATGAAAAACGGAATCTTCAAAATGATTTTTGACTTCTTCAACCACTTGATTAGATAATCGTAATCGACCATCATACATTGTCATCAGTATACCTTCTATCGCTAAATTTTTATTTAATCGAGACTGAACAATTTTAATCGTGTTCAATAATTTGCCCAAGCCTTCTAAAGCAAAAAATTCACATTGAACAGGAATAATGACACTATCGCTTGCTGTTAGCGCATTTAAGGTTATTAATCCTAATGAAGGGGAACAATCAATGATTAGAAAATCGTATTCATCTCTAATTTCAGAAAGAACTCGTTCTAATTTTTTTTCTCTATTGGGGTGATTTATTAATTCAATTTCAGCACCAACAAGATCTAAATGAGAAGGTAACAGAAAAAGATTTGGTGTTTCGGTTTCTAAAATAACTTGCTTAACAGGAACATCATTTACCAAACTATCATAAACACTGAGTTGTACATTTCGCAAGTCGAAACCGTTACCAGTAGTAGAGTTAGCTTGAGGGTCACCATCAATTAATAAAGTTTTATAATCTAATACAGCAAGACTGCATGCTAAATTTATAGCTGTGGTTGTTTTCCCGACACCACCTTTTTGATTTGCAATCGAAATAATTTTTCCCATCAGCTACAAAAATGCTACATATAAGTGGGAAAAAGAATTTTTTTTATACACGTTTCCTATAAAAGAGGAATATTAAATAGAAGACAGACAATTAAATCTTTACCTTAATTGTACACTTTTACCACGCAGATATAAGGTTGGATTTTCTTCACTTGTTGCGTTCGTGTCTGTCCTTTGATTTCTGAAGTATTGATACCATTTGATTCGAAGTCACTTGGAAGAGTTTTGCATAAACTCAGTAAAGATTGCGTTTTAATGGCAAATGTGACGCCTTCGGTTTGTGATTGTTTTCCTGAAATGATGCCTACTACATTACCAGATTCATCTAAAATGGGTGCGCCACTTACACCTGGACCAGAAGGTAATTCAAGTTGAAAACGATTGCTGTCTCCTTCAAAACCAGTGGTAGAGCTGATATATCCTTCATTGTACACAATATCATTTTTTGGATAGCCAAGTGAGTAGATACGTTGAGCGATATTGGGATTAGATTTTCGAATAGAATAAGGCACTTTATCATGGAAGGAAAAGTCACTTTCATTAATTTTCAAAATGGCTAAATCGTTGATTTCATCTGTTGCGACTACTTCACTTGGGTGACCAACATTATCATTTGTGAAAACAAATATTTTTGAAAAGCCATCTATAACATGTAAGTTAGTTACAAGATAACCACTATTATTCAAGGCAAATCCAGTACCCGAATATTTTGATGGATAATCAGGGATTGCAGCTGATTTCTTTTTTAAATTACCCACTTCATTTTTAATATCGCCTTGGTTTTTTTTGATGGAATTGATTTCTTTGCTCACAAGTCTCAAAGTTTCATAAACTCCTTTAGTATCATGTTTATAAATAGATCGTACCGTAATAAATGTAAAAACAGAAGCGATTAACGCTACGCAGGCAGCTACGGAAGCGGTTCGCCAGTACTTATTCACATGAAGTTTGAGTTGGGTAAATAAAACAACAGTATGGCTTCTATGTTGGTGATGAAAAGTACTTAATGAATCATGGATAAATTGTCTACTTTGTTGATGATCAAATGAATGCAATAAAATTTGATATTCATGCACCGATTTTGCTAAAGCAGGGTTTTTGGCAATCTCTTGTTCAAAATAATAACATTCCTTTTCATCCATTAGATCAAGGCAATATTTTTCTATTTGCTCGTAGATGTTAGCATTTTCGTTCATTCTTTTCTTTTAATTCAGGTTCGTTAAAAAACATTTTTCTTAAGCGATTGAGACATTTATACTTCTGTGTTTTGGCATTTTCGGGATTGGTATATCCAAATTCAATAGCAATGTTTTGCATACTTTTATTGTCTATATAAAAAGCTTTTAATATCCCATTGCAAGGATCTCCAATTTGCTCAAAGCACTTCGTCAATTTCGATACATTATTTTCAAATTCTAAAAATTGATCAATATCGTCATCAATACGAATATTCTCCTCCATATTATCATGTAATACAGAGAAGGATTGCTTTTTCAATTTGGAAAGCTTCTTTAACCAAAGATGTTTGGCAATTGCAATTAAATAAGTAGATAATTTACAGGATAGCTGTAAATTATTTGCTTTCGCCTTTTCATAAAGAATAGTAACACTGTCTTGAAATATATCAAAAGCATCGTCTACCGATCCATTCATTTTAAAGACCATCTTTTCGATAGCCGGATAATAGGACGAATATATTTGACCAATTGCTTTTGAATCCCCTTCTGCCAAAGAACTAATTAAAACCTCATCGCTCACTATGTGTAGAGAATTATCTTTCATTAATACTTGTTCTTTGCTTTAGTAACCCAAAAGTCGATTAAAAAGTTGAGATATTCAGAAATGATTGTGGTTATTAATAATTATAGAGGCCGTTTACTACCTTATTCAAATTTATTTTAAAAAAAAATAAAAACATTGGGTTACCTTTTTTTAAAACAGACACTAATAGGCAAACAATTAAAAATTTAAAAAATGAAAAATTTAGTAAAAATTTCAATCTTTGCTCTAGCATTAGGTTTCTTCGCTTCTTGTGGCGATTCTTCAACTCCAGCTGCTGAAACTACAACTCCAGCTACTGAAGCTACTCCAGCTCCAGCTACTGAAGCTGCTCCAGCTCCAACAACTGACACAACTGCTGCTCCAGCTCCTGCTGCAGAAGCAACTGCTCCAGCTGCTGATACAACAAAATAATAAGTTTAAACTTATCTAATATAAAAAAACCGTCACATCGTGGCGGTTTTTTTATAAAAAGTGTTTGGCAATCTGAAATTATCGATTACCTTCGCACCCCCGATTTTATCCGCTGCCACTTTTGTGGTATCCGAACTTAGTTTGCGGATAGAAGGAATGTAAAAAATATTTATTAACTAAAACCAAAAACATGAGCAGTTACGAACTGATGGTCATCTTTACTCCTGTGCTCTCGAATGAAGAGTATAAGGTAGCGACCAAAAATTTAAAAAAATTGATTACCGACAATCAAGGTGAGGTAAGCAATGAAGACCTTTGGGGTCTTAAATCCTTCGCATATCCTATAGACAAAAAGACTACTGGTCTTTATTTAGTACTAGAGTATAATGCGCCAACTACTTTAAATGCGAAATTGCAAATCCAAATGAATAGAGATGAATCTATCATGCGATTTATGATTACGGCATTAGACAAGCATGCGGTTGCGTATAATGCACGTAAGCGTAGTGGTGAAAAAATAACGAAACAAGATTCTGTAACCGAAAAAGAAGAGGCATAGATCATGGCAAAAACAGATATAAAATACTTAGCTACCAATAGAGTAGAAGTACGTCAGAAAAAATATTGTCGTTTCAAGAAAATGGGCATCAAGTATATTGACTACAAAGATGGTGAATTCTTGAAAAAATTTTTAAATGACCAAGGTAAATTATTACCACGCCGTATTACCGGCAACTCCATGAAATTTCAACGTAAAGTAGCTCAAGCTGTGAAGAAAGCACGACAAATGGCTATTTTACCTTTTGTAACTGACCTTTTAAAGTAAAATAATATGCAAGTAATCTTAGTAAAAGATATGGACAATTTGGGCTCAGCTCAAGAAGTGGTAAACGTAAAGCCAGGTTATGCTCGTAATTACCTTATTCCACACAAATATGCAATTGAAGCATCTTCCTCTAACCTTAAAGTTGTTGAAGAAAAAAATAAAGTGAAGCAAAAGAAAGAAGCAGTGCTTTTGAAAGAAATTACGAAAGTGGCTGACATTCTTAAAGCATCTCCTGTAAAAGTTGGTGCTAAGACTGGCACATCTGGTAAAATATTTGGATCTGTTACTTCTATCCAAATTGCTCGTTCAATTAGAGAGCAAAAAGGATATGAAATTGACAGAAAACGAATTACTATCATTGATGACGTGAAGGAAATAGGTACTTATAAAGCAACTATTGACTTTGGTAATTCAAATGTGATTGAAATAGACTTCGAAGTAGTTTCTGAATAATCTTCTTAAACTTTTCCAATAAAAAAATCTAAAGCTCGGTAATTTTTTATCGAGCTTTTTATTATATATTTACAAACGATTTTATTTCAACTAAAATTTTCTAACATTTTTTCGCATTAAAAACTGTATTTATGTTTAAAAAATTATTTATTCTATGCTTATTGACAATTGTATTTTTTACAAAGTCGTATGCACAATATTGCTTGCCAACTTATTCTGTTGCTTGCACAAGTAATGATTTTATTAATAATGTCTCTACAACCGGTGGTATAGCAAATATTTCTAATCTAAATACTGGCTGTAATGGTGCTTCGCCAAATAATTATACGTTTTTTAATACAATGTCAGTATCCCAAATCCAAGGATTTAATTTTAATATTACCATGCAAAGCGGAACTTCATGGTCCCAAGGATTTCGTGTTTGGATTGATTGGAATCAAGATTTAGATTTTGATGACCTTGGAGAAGATGTATTTGTTTCAGCTACCTCAGCAACAACGCCTTTTCTAGCAACAATAACAGTACCTGTAACTGCATTGCCAGGTCCAACTCGTATGCGTGTGATGTGTCGTTTCGCAACAGTTCCACTTCTTACTGATTATTGTAGTATCAATAATTCTTTTGGCGAAACTGAAGATTATATTATGGAAGTTATTCCTGCAACACCATGTGCTGGTATGCCAGTAGCAGGTTCTGCAACACCTGCAACAACTACAGTTTGTGTAAATCAAACCGTAAACTTGGGATTAACAGGTGCTACCTATGCTGGTCAACAAAGCTATCAATGGCAACAATCTACCAATGGTGGTACCAGTTGGTCAAATGCAGTTGGTGGATTTGGTGCGACTTCTCCTGGTTATCTTACTCCTCCATTAACCACGAGTATTATGTATCGAATGATTATGATTTGTAATAATAGTGGACTTGCTGATACTTCGAATGTTTCATCTATCACCGTTTCAGGCCCATCCTATGCAGCTTTACCTTACACACAAGACTTTGAAAATTGGATTAGTTTTTGTGGAACAAATGATGTTCCTGATGATTACCATTGGTCAAATACACCAAGTTCAGGTAATAATTCTTGGAGAAGAAATGATGACGGTGCAAGCGCAAGTTGGACTAACATAACATGGGGTGCTTATTATCCGGTTTATAGTACTGGATTACATTCGGCAAGATTTCATTCTTATAACACAAGTAGTACAGGAGACCTAGATGTATATGTCGATTGCAGTTCGCAAGTGGGAACGAAAACTTTATTCTTTGATTATATTAATGACAATAGTGCTGGATTTGGATTTGATTATTTGGAGGTTTTACTTTCCACAGACGGAGGTGTAACCTATACTCCTCAAGGAACCTTCTATGGTTCTACTATGTGGCAAAATTTCTCATTAAGTATCAATTCTAATACCCCTAATACAATTGTGAGATTTAGAGGTCATGGCGATTATCAATATGATACCGATTTTGGAATAGATAATATCTCTGTTCTTTCACCTTGCCTTGGCACACCTAATGCTGGCGTTATTGCTAATGTTACACCATGTGCTAATATTCCATTTAATCTTTATTTAACTGGTAGTACATTGGCTGGAGGTTTAATCTATACTTGGGAAAGTGCACCAACAAGTACCGGTCCTTGGACATTGGTAAATTTGACTGCAGGGCCAATGGTGAATACCACTGTACCAGGGACAACATTCTTTAGATGTATTGTTAATTGCACCACTAGTGGTATTGATGATACGACACCTGTTCAACAAATAGATTTAGCTAGTTTTTATTATTGCTATTGCCAATCACAATCTATGCCGACTACTATTTCTCAGAATATTGGAAATGTAAAATTATATAACGCACAAAATGTTCTTATCCTTGATAATGGCATAGCAACACCTTTATTAAATAATTTCAGCCCTATATTTTTAAATTCAAATTTTACCAATTTAACACCAACCAATATCTTCCCTGATTCTACATTTACTTTTGAAACAACTTGTTTTGGTCAATTTGGATTTTTTTATAATGGTTTTGCTAAAGCATACATTGATTTTAATCGTGATGGTACTTATGACCCATTGTTAGAGGTTGTAGCAAGTGGTGTAGTTAATCCGCCGCTTCAGTCCATGACAAGTCCTTTTACAGTACCTAGTAACGCACAATTTGGCATTACTGGAATGCGTGTCATTTATGAAATTTTTGGAACTTCAAGTTCTATTAACCCTTGTGGTACTTATGGCGATGGTGAAACAGAAGATTATCTTGTGTATATTTCATTGCCACCTTGTAATACACCACCTAATGCTGGATTTGCAACTATCAGTGATACTGTAACTTGCCCTGGGTATTCTGTATTTTTACAAGATACAACACATGATGTTACATTTATGGGGCTAAGTCAAAATTGGCAGTTTTCTACAGATGGTATAAACTACTCTGATATTCCTGGTGCAACCTTAGATACAATTACATTTATAGTTAATTCTACCACTTGGTTTAGATTTAGGAGTACATGTAATGGTGTTTCAAATGGGTATTCAAATATTAATAAAGTATCTATGAGTCCTCCTTATGCATGTTATGGCCAAAGCCAAGCTGTTGGTGGAATTTTAGATACAAGTGATGTGGGTGCCTTTATGATAGTGGATAATAATACCAATAATAACATATATGCATTTATTGCCGGTGGTCCACATTTAAATAATCCACTTGCGGTCAAAAAAAGAACAGATTATACAACGACTGCCATTTTAGATTTATATTCAGATAGTACCTATAAAGTATCATTCTATGATATTATGAAAGGTCCAGTTCATTCTGATGCTAGGGTGACTATGTTTATAGATTATAATAACAATCAAGTGTATGACATACCTTCTGAAAGAGTATTTTCTGGACTTGCAGATGTATCAAACTTTTACTTGAATGGCACATTCACAACACCAGTAACCCCAGCGGTAAATGTAGCTACAGGTTTGCGCGTAATTCTAAATAATGATTTGGCACCGAATGCAGCTTCTGATAATGGAGTAGGCCTATATACTTCTGGTGAAACAGAAGATTATTTAGTACGATTCAAATACAAACAACTCATTCCATTGCATGTTGAAGATACCTATGCCATTGAAAATGTAGGCATCTATCCAAACCCAACATCAGGAATTTTATATGTAGGCTTAGATACTAAAGAAACTACTGATCTTGATATTTCTATCATGAGTATTACTGGTGCTACACTAAATCAAAAATATTTTAGTAAAGTGAATGGAAGTTTTGTTACTGAATTTGATTTGGCTAAATATGCTAAAGGAATTTATATGATTAAAATAGCTTCTGATAAAGGTACATTTGTACGACGAGCTGTTGTGGAATAATTAATTTTTTAAATGAATAAAAGACTACTCATTAGGGTAGTCTTTTTTATGTAAAGCCGTTTTATTTGAAATTATTTTGCAATGGAACTCTTGCATTTAATAAAAAAATAGGATTGCTTAAGGTAAATAATTCTCCTGGTTTTTTGAACGTAAAAATTTAATTATAAAAAACTACTTTTGGGCAAAATTCTATCATGCCTATTAAATTTTTAAAAGTTTTTAGTATCTTTTTTTTCGGTTTTATTACGCTATTACAAGCGCAATCGAAGCGTAATTTGGTAGTGCCACCAAAGTTGATTACAGAGCAATCGGAATGGGTGGATAGTGTTTATGCTTCATTAAATATGGAGCAGCGAATTGGACAATTGTTCATGGTTGCTGCGTATTCCGGTGGTGAAAATTATAATCTGCCTTTAATTCAAAAGTTAATCAAAGAAAATAGTATTGGTGGATTGATATATATGCAAGGTACTCCAACAGCACAGGCAGAACAAACCAATGAAAATCAAGCCATATCAAGGGTTCCTTTGCTAATTGGAATGGATGCAGAATGGGGATTAGGAATGAGACTTACTGGAATAAGAGATATGCCGCGACAATTGATGTTAGGTGCAATGCATGATAGTATACTCATTTATAAAATGGCTAGTGCAATTGCCGATCAATGTCGACGCATGGGAGTACATGTTGATTTTGCACCTGTAGTGGATATCAATAATAATCCAAATAATCCTGTAATCAATTTTAGATCTTTTGGGGAAAATAAAAATAAAGTTGCAAATTTTGGTATACAATATATGAGAGGTCTTCAAGACAATGGAGTGATTGCTTGTGCTAAGCATTTTCCTGGTCATGGAGACACGGACGTAGATTCTCATAAAGATTTACCCGAAATTAAAAAGACATTAGCAGAATTAGAAAATATGGAACTTTATCCCTTTCAAAAATTGGTTGACAATGGGGTACAAGCTATGATGATTGCTCATTTGCAAATACCATCTCTAGAAAGTACGGCACATACACCAACTACCTTATCCGATAAAGTGATAGGTAATTTGTTAAAAGGTAAAATGAAATTTAACGGACTCATATTTACAGATGCACTAAATATGCAGGGCATTGCTAAATATTATGAGCCTGGCGAAATAGATTTGAAAGCATTTAAAGCAGGCAATGATATTTTGTTATTTTCACAAGACGTCCCAACAGGAATCAACAAAATAAAAGATGCGATTCTCACAGATTGCATATTAGAAGAGCGATTAGAAGAAAGTGTTCGTAAAATATTGAATGCTAAATTTTCTGTAGGCTTAAATAAATTTAAAAACATAAATACCATTTCTATTGATGAGGATTTGAATCAATATATTTCCTCCCTTCGTAAACAAATTGCGGAAGCATCCATTACACTACTTCATGATCCTTATAATTGTTTAGATAAAATAAAGCGAAATGGAGAGAAAGGGATTGCCTATGTTGGTATCGGTTCAACTAGTGAGAATGCATTTAGTACAGGGCTTAAAAATGCAGGAATAAAAGACATACACTTTGCACCTGTAGACAATGTGAAATTAATGAAAAACTACGCCAAGCATTATAAGAAAAATGATGTGGTGATAGTAGGGATTCATAAAATGACTGGTTATCCTACTACCAATTTTGGATTAAGTAAAAATGAAATTGACCTAATTCAGGATTTGGTCGAAAATAGAAATGCAATCATTGTTGTTTTTGGAAATCCCTATGCTGTAAAGAATTTCTGTGATGCCGATGGTTTATTAGTATGTTATGATGAAAGTGAAGAAACGCAAGTGGCCGCAGCCAAAATAGTAACAGGTTTACTAAAACCAAAAGGTAAATTACCTGTAAGTGTATGTACGCAATATAAAGCGGGTGATGGGCTTATATCTCTTACAACTGTCTTAGGGGAAGTAATTGATTCAACTAAATTTAGTAAGCAAAATAAAGATATTGAATCGAGTACTTTTATTCCAAAATCATTACAAGAAAAAGATATGCCTCTTGAATGTTGTGTGAGTCCGAATGCATTGGGGATTAATATTAAGGATTTAGATAAGTTAGATGACCTACTACAAAATGGAGTGGATAATGGCGCCTTTCCGGGGTGTCGTGTATTGGTTGCGAAACAAGGAAAAGTATTTTATGATAAAGCATTTGGATACCTTACACAAGATAAACGAAATATGGTGGATATAAACACCATTTATGATATTGCATCTTGCACCAAGGTTGCAGCAACTACAATGGCAATCATGCGACTTTATGAACAAGGCAAAATAGATTTAAATGCACCATTGGGAAGATATCTTCCTTTCACCAAGGGTAGTGATAAAGAATTTCTTAAAATAAAAGATTTATTAATGCATCAAGCTGGATTAAAAAGCTGGATTCCATTTTATAAAGAAACTTTAGATAGTAATCAAAATCCGCGAACTGCTATTTATTCCACCAATTTAAGAGGAAAATTTTCTATTCCAGTTGCTAATAATTTATATATGAGAAGTGATTGGATTGACACCTTGTGGAAGCGAATATTATTGAGTCCACTAGAAAATGTAGGTAAATATGTGTATAGTGATCTAGATTTTATTTTTTTACAAAAAGTAGTAGAATCCATTAGCCACAAACCTTTGAATGAGTATGTGTTTGAAGAATTTTATAAACCTTTAGGAATGAATAACACTGCCTATCTTCCCAAACGAAATTTAATTGGAAAGGAAATAGCACCTAGCGAACGAGATGATTATTTTAGACACCAAGTCATACAAGGTGATGTACATGATATGGCAGCAGCTATGTTTGGTGGTGTAAGTGGACATGCTGGACTTTTTTCAACACCAAATGATTTAGGAATATTATTTCAAATGTTATTGAATGGAGGAACCTATAACGGGAAACGTTATTTACAACAAGCAACCATTACTTTATTTACTTCAAAAAATTCTTTTATCAGTCGTAGAGGTTTAGGGTTTGATAAACCAGAACCTAGCGCAGGTAAAGGAAGTCCATGCGCCGACAATGTCTCACTTAAAACATTTGGTCATCAAGGTTTTACTGGTACTTGTATTTGGGCGGATCCTGAAAATGATTTATTGTTCATATTTTTATCGAATAGAACTTATCCATCTGCGAGCAACAAATTGATAAATTCAATGAATATTCGGGAACGTGCACAGGAATGTGTATACAAAGCTTTGGGTATAGCAAGCAGATATAGAAAATAAATATAAAGGAAGGTTAGCTCAGTTGGTTAGAGCGCTTCGTTGACATCGAAGAGGTCGCTGGTTCGAATCCAGTACCATCCACAAAAATCAGAGCGATAGAGCGATAGCGATAAAGCGTTGATTTTTACCTCGCTCTCACTCTGCTTCTCACTCTGAAACAAACAATAGTTTGAAATTATTTCTGTACCATCCACAAAAATCAGAGCGATAGAGCGATAGCGATAAAGCGTTGATTTTTACCTCGCTCTCACTCTGCTTCTCACTCTGAAACAAACAATAGTTTGAAATTATTTCTGTGACATCCACAAAAATCAGAGCGTAAGAGCGACAGCGATAAAGCGTTGATTTTTACCTCGCTCTCACTCTGCTTCTCACTCTGAAACAAACAATAGTTTGAAATTATTTCTGTACCATCCACAAAAATCAGAGCGTAAGAGCGACAGCGATAAAGCGTTGATTTTTACCTCGCTGTCACTCTGTTTCTCACTCTGAAAAATAATTAGTTCGAAATTGTTTCTGTAACCATCCACAAAAATCAGAGCGTAAGAGCGACAGCGATAAAGCGTTGATTTTTACCTCGCTGTCACTCTGTTTCTCACTCTAAGACCGTTGCAAGGTAATTTTGTCTGAAAGTGTTGCTATCATTGAGTTTGGCGTGATTTTTGATATATGTTATATATGCAAAAGACATCTTCTCCACCTAGTTTTTCCGACTACGCTATTGAACACA
>CANJRV010000022.1 GCA_947476825.1 Bacteroidota bacterium
ATCCCCATCGACAAATCTAGACTCGATTTGAAACTAGTATAGGCTTTATTGCCTTCATTTCTTTCTTCTATTTCCAACCTTAGAATTTAATAATTATCATTCTGTGCTTTCATTTGTCGCTCAGCTCTTTTTTGTGCCGCCGATTTAACAGGCGCCTTTTTGCTTGTGCCTGTAGCGCTTGCAGAACTTGCTTTTTTAGTTGCTGATTTTTTTGTAGTAGAAGCACTTCTTGTACTTGCTTTTTTCACAAATGCATTCGGCACTTGGGTCTCTACCATTTTTTTCACTTCTTCCAAAGTCAACAATGCTGCCTCTTCACTGGTATATTTTTTACCAATCAATTTCAACATTTTTTTATTCCACTTAATAAATGGTCCCCATCGTCCATTCTCCACAGAAATATTTTCTTCCGGAAATTGGAGGATATAACGTTGCGATTCCTTTTCTACTTTTTTCTCAATCAATTCCGCGCATTCCTTTTCATTAATAGTTTCAAAAAAATAAGCTCTTGGTATATTAATAAAAAGTCCATCCCATTTGATAAATGGTCCAAAACGTCCTTTGCCTTTGGTAATGGGTTTATCCTGATAATAACCAATTGGCGCATCGCCTTCCTGTTTATCTTTAATAACTTCTATAGCTCTTTCCATAGTTACACTCAATGGTTCTTCTCCTTTTTCAAGTGAAACAAATTGCTCGCCATATTTTACATAAGGTCCAAATCGACCAATGTTCACACTCACTTCTTTACCTTCATAATCGCCTAAAACCAATGGCAATTTAAAAAGTTCTAATGCCTCTTGTAATGTTATGGTTTCAATACTTTGTGTGTTGCGTAAGGTTGCAAATCTTGGTTTCTCTTCCTCTTCCGAATTGCCCATTTGTATCATTGGACCAAACTTACCAATTCGCGCAAAGACTCTTTTGCCCGTTTCGGGATGAACACCCAAATCACGCTCTCCACTTGCACGTTCCGCTGTATCCATGGTGGTATTTACCAACTCATGAAAAGGTGTATAGAAAGCACCCAACATGTTGCTCCATTCTTTTTTTCCATTTGCGATTTCATCAAATTCACCTTCAATTTTTGCGGTAAATTTATAATCCATCACTTGCTCAAAATGCTGCTTCAAAAAATCTGTAACCACCATACCTAAATCCGTTGGAAACATTTTATTTTTTTCAGCACCTGTATTTTCTTCGAGTACCTTTTCATGTATTTCTGTACCTTCTAAAGATAAGACTACATATTTTCGACGGATGCCATCTTTATCTTTTCTAATTACATAGTTTCTATTCTGTATGGTACTAATCGTAGGTGCATAAGTGGATGGTCTTCCTATTCCTAATTCCTCTAATTTTTTTACCAAAGAAGCCTCTGTGTATCTTGGTAGTGGACGCGAAAAACGTTCAATCGCTTGCATGCTTACGATGTCCAAACTTTGTCCTACTCGTAATAAAGGCAGCATTCCTTCTTCATTCTCCTCTTCATTTTCTTCGTCATCCTTGCCTTCCATATACAATTTCAAAAAGCCATCAAATTTCAAAACTTCACCGCTCGCTGTTAGCTTTTCTTGTTGTGTGGAAATACCAATTTTAGCAACTGTTTTTTCTAATTCCGCATCCGACATTTGAGATGCCATGGTGCGTTTCCAAATCAAATCATACAAACGTTGCATATCCCAATCTGCTACTTCACGAGTTGCCATATTGGTTGGACGTATTGCCTCATGCGCTTCTTGGGCACTTTCATTTTTATTTTTATACACCCGGTGCTTGTGGTATTTTTCACCGTAGTTCTTAATAATTTCTTCTTGAATATTTTGTAAAGCGGTTTCGGATAAACTTACTGCATCCGTTCTCATATACGTGATACTACCACTTTCGTATAATTTTTGTGCAATTTGCATGGTTCGCGAAACAGAGTATCCCAATTTGCGACTTGCTTCTTGTTGTAAAGTAGAAGTAGTGAATGGAGCCGACGGCGATTTCTTACCAGGCTTTACTTGTATATCATCAACCTTGTAGGATGCACCAATACAATTTTGTAGAAAATGATTTGCGCCTTTGCTATCGGCAATTCTATCTGCATATTCTGCCTTGAACGAAACTGCTTTATTGTTGATATCATTGGCATTAAATTGCGCTTCTAACTTAAAGGTACTTTGTGCATTAAATGCATTTATCTCTCGTTCTCTTTCTACGATTAATCGAACAGCAACTGATTGTACTCGCCCAGCAGATAAAGAATTGCTGCGATTAATTTTTCGCCATAAAACAGGTGACAATTCAAAACCAACTATACGATCTAATATTCGACGTGCTTGCTGTGCATTTACCAAATCCATATTCACTAAACGAGGATTTGCAACTGCCTTCAAAATGGCAGGCTTGGTAATCTCATGAAACACTATTCGCTTCGTGCTACTTGGATCTAAATGAAGCACTTCGCACAAATGCCACGAAATGGCTTCTCCCTCACGGTCCTCATCCGTTGCTAGCCAAACTTCTGCATTTTTTGCCAATTGTTTTAATTCATTTACAACCTTCGTTTTATCGTCCGAAATCTTATAAGATGGCTTAAAATGATTCGCAACATCAATCCCCATTGCATCTTTTTCCAAGTCACGAATATGACCAAAACAAGACTTCACTTGAAAGTCAGAACCGAGTATTTTCTCTATCGTCTTCGCTTTAGCGGGGGACTCCACAATCAATAAATTCTTTGCCATGCTTACCGTTTCTGGTTGTGTAAAATTTTTGCAAGTATAAAGTATTATTTTTAAATCCAAATAATATGTGGAAAGTGCGGTATTCAATATATAAGCAGATACACCTGTAAAATACATGCACAAAACCTCATTTCTAATTGGTAAATGTTTAATGGTAAGGCTAAACTAAATACGTAATGAGCACATCATTTTGTAGGTTAGATCTATTGCGGCAACGATTGAGTGGAAATCCTTTTTTGCTTGCTTTGAAGCAAAAAAGATTGGAAGGAAAGCGTGTCTGCCGCCCAAAAATATGCTCATTCCATTTTTAGTATTGCGAATGGTAAATGCTTAATTGTAAATTGCAAATGCTCCCTAACGACTTACGTCTTACGACTTATTACTTACGCCTTACGACTTATAACTAACGCCTTACCACTTTCAACTTATCACTTCTTGAATTACATTTGTAGGATGAAATATATTTTATTTTTGGGTGTACTCATGGCTTGCTGCGGCATCTCCAAGGCGGAAACTGCAAACTATAACGTACGTAAATTTGGGATTAGTCCTGAACAAGATCAAGTACAAAATGTAAAAAGTTTAGACTCCTTAGTTGCTGCGGTTCTTAGTTCTGGCGGCGGTATCATCTATTTCCCAGCTGGCGATTATCGATTTGAATTCGGTATGATGAACGCTTGTATCCACGTCATTGCCAAAGACAGTGTCAACATTACTTTCAAAGGAGATGGGTTGAATTCTAAACTGTTTATGGCAAATGATAATCCTACTTTCAATTGGGAAATGTTTGCTATTTCTAACCAAGTCAATGATCCGAAATTAACTGTCATATTTGATAATCTTGATTTAATCGGCCCAAGTAATCCTGGTTATATTAAAGAGTTTAACCAGAGTACCTGCGCCATTCATATGAGCAATGGTAACGTAAAAACTGTGGTGAAGAATTGTAAGATTACCGGTAATTTTTACAATGGCATTATTGCAACTGGATTAGGTCGGCAGTGGTTACAAATCGATGATACACAAATTGAATCTTTCGGTGCAATGGGTGCAAGCATGACAGGGGTTGGCGAAAAAACTTTTCATGCCAACAATACTACCTTTCTTCGCAATGGATTACTTGCCTCTGAATCGCAATCGGATCAAGAGTTTGGACAGTCCATTACCCTATCGCCACAAACGAATACAAAAATTACGGGTTGTTCTTTTTACAGAAATTACACGACTGCCATTCGCTTTGTAGGCAGTCCAGAATTAAGTCATGTCAAATTTCCAGCAAATGAAGCGAACCGAACAAAATACCAAGAATTCGAAAATAATTTTTTTGATTCTACCGCCAACAACGCCATTGATTTAGGTTTTTATTATACCAAACCGATTGTAAGAAATAATACTTTTTTTAGTAGAGGTTATGCCATCAACTGCGTAAATAGTTGTTTAATAGAAGGTAATTTTTTCGGACGTTCTGTTTTGCGTGCTGTGTCTTGCAACAATATTTCTTCGGACATTGCGGATAAAGAAATTACGATTACTTTCAAAAATAATTCCATCAAATCATCCTCCGCATTTGGTGTCGATAATAATACTTTAATCCCTCTAAAAATAAATATCCAATCTTCTAAAAATGAATATCGTCCGGTGGATTTAGGTATGCAATTGGGGAATGGCATTGTAGGAGACACCTCTATTATTCAATACCATTCAACAGATGATATTTTCGAATGTACTTACAATGGCATGTTGAATTTGGATTACAATACGCAAACATGGTTTGATAATCCGACGGTTTATGGCGTACGTTTTATACAATGCACGCCCACAGCCAGTAAAGCAAGTTGCATGATAACGAAGATGCATTGTCCAAATAACCAAGAAGCATCGCAAACCATTTACAATCCGAGTACCGAAATTGGATCACGCGATGTGAATATTACATTGAAAGAATGTTTGATCGCCTCTATCAATCCCATGAAAATAGCCTGGTTGATGGAAAACGAAAATGGGGTTCATATTTATGCTCGAACTGCAGTTTGCAAAGACACGCTGAAAGCTGCTTTGAGTATGGATGAAAATATCAATATCAATTATAATCAATATTATATTCGAGGAACAGATTCCATTGCTTATATCGCTTTGTTTAATCAATTGAATGCAGATGAATCGTACAGTTGGCAACGATATTTTGAAGGTGAAATCATCTTCATTGCTGTAGATGGATTTACACTTGTTGGCGAAGGCAATATCAATATCAAAAAAAGTATTAGAATTAAAAAAGGGCAAAGAGTTAGAGTAAAATATGATAGAGGAATGAATAAATGGGAGTATGTAGTGGCGAAATAGTTCATTTCAAAATCGATCTCAAAATGAAGTTCACTTTATTTTTTCAAGAAAAGAATGAAGGGAATTGAAAGCATATCTGATTATTCATTCAAGCATCTTACTAATCCCCTACATTCTACATAGCCATTGGGCATTAAATTTTATACCGATGTGAAATAATAGATAGACCATCTGTTATTCAATCGGCATAATACCATCTAAGATTTCTAAAAAGCCCTTTGGTCTATTTTATAAATCAAGATGGTATTACAACAATTTTATTATGCCAATTCGAAGTCTTAAACCTGCATCATTTTGGTCACCGTTCATTCTTTGAACGATAGGCAGTGAAAGCGTTACAGGCAATGCCCATTTTCTATAGGAAAAGTTGGTACCCAAAGTTGCATAGCCTAAATAATAACCAGAATTCCTATCCACTTCCTCTCCTTCTTTTATATTATCTAACCATTCTCCATGATAACCAGCCATAAGCGTCCAACCTAATTCGATGTGTTTTTTGTTCGTGCTGCTGTCGCGCGCGCAATCTAGATTTTCGCCCTTTAGACGATACATCCATGCTAGGTTTTGAACAGACAAACTTCCATAATAGTTTTTTTCAAAGCCTGCAGTAGTATGCTTATACAGTGCATTTCCGTTCAGAGTAAGTTTATCCCAACGCTTAGAAAATAGTACGCCAGCCATTGGATCTACAGAACCTGAACCTAATACAACCGTTGTATTATCGAAATTAGAATTCTTTTGAATACCTGTCGGAAGTTCAACTCCTGCTTGTAATGCTACATTTAAATTATTTTTACTGTACACATTATAGGTGCCTAAAAGAATAAGGTCACCCATTCCCTTGTCGTTACCATTGTCTGTATGTAAAAAAGTATAAGGCAGCAAAGCCGAAACGGTAATTTTATTGGAAATACCATAACGAAGCCCTACAGAATAAAGCAGCATTGTCTTTAATGGCGTTTCCTCTTCTGTCATAGAGTCGGAAGATACTTGCTGCTCCTGCATGATTTTAATTGTTCTATATTCAGCATATCCTTCTAGTACAAATTGCTTTTTTTGGAGTGTTAAAATACCATTGTTATAATCGCCATTTGATGAGCCAGAGCATGCTCCAGCGCAACAGGCACATTGACTGAAAGCCTGTGTTGTTGCTATTATTGCAACAAGAATGAATGAAATTTTTTTTAACATTTTTATTTAAATTTATTTTAAGCATAAGAAATTCGGCTAAGCGTTTACACGGATAGCCATTGGATAAGTTTTTATAAATTAAATAACTGGAGGCGGTCGAAATAAGGCGTTATGATAACCTGATAAAATATTTGAACTTAGGTAGGTTGGTCTTGATTCTTTGCATGAAAACAAAGAATTTCCAATAGTCCAGCTATTATTTTGCGCGACAAATAAATCCATTGATTTCCATTTCAAAAATGCATTTGGCAACTTGCGCTTATCGGTTTCCGTATCATCTGCTTTTTTAAGCTGTTTGTTCAAGTAACATTTTCCGTTACAGCACATTTGTGGTTTGTTTTTGTTTTCACAAAAAGCTTCTGTAATATGAGCTTGATTTGCTTTCCAATATACAATGAAACCTGCTTTAAACATGGTTTGCCAAGTTAACATGAATAAAAGCAATATCGAAGCACACTGTTTCAAATCTTGTGCAATATTAGTCATTTATCAGAAGTCATAGCGCCATAGTTATATTAATATTTTTCAATCTATCCTTTGGTTTGCATTGCAGACAATTCTTACAAGCACCTTTATATTCCATACAATGATATTATATTTGCCCAATGCAAAATGTAGACATCACCAAAGTAAACGAGACTGTCGCTTTCATTCAATCCATCGTCTCTGAAAAACCAAAGGTTGGAATTATACTCGGTAGTGGATTGGGTAGTTTAGTGAACGAATTAGAAGTGAGTCATTCATTACATTATGAAGACATTCCAAATTTTCCAGTGAGCACTGTAAAAGGTCATGGTGGAAAATTATTGTTCGGCAAATTAAATCAACAAGAGGTCATCCTATTAAGTGGGCGCTTTCATTATTACGAAGGTTACTCCATGCAAGAAGTTACATTCCCTGTTCGCGTTATGCAACAATTGGGTGCTACTCTATTGATGGTGAGCAATGCAGCAGGTGGGATGAACCGCAATTTTAAAGTAGGCGATTTGATGATCATCAACGACCATATCAATTTATTTCCGGAACATCCATTACGTGGTAGAAATGATGAAAGTATTGGACCTCGTTTCCCAGACATGACAGAACCTTATGCCTTGGATTTAATTGCTAAAGCAAAAGCCATTGCACAACAAAAAAATATCCTTGTACATGAAGGTGTTTATATAGGTTTGCAAGGACCTACATTTGAAACCAAAGCAGAATATAAATGGTTGCACATCATAGGCGGAGATGCAGTAGGCATGAGCACTGTACCTGAAATAATTGTTGCCAAACATATGGGTATGCAAGTATTCGGCATGAGTGTAATTACTGACCTTGGCATCCGCGATGAAATGAACACTATCACCCATGAAGAAGTACTGGAAGCTGCGAATATTGCTGCACCAAAAATGGCTTTACTATTTAAGGAACTTGTAGGACAATATTAACCTTGAATGAAACGAAATCCGATTCGACATTATGCAAAAAAAATAATTAGTTTAGCCACTTGCCTTGTGCTAATGACTTTTCATTTTCATGCATTTGGGCAATTTGGTAGAAATACAAAATCTGTTTTTCCAGAAGATGAAATTCGCGCCAATGACACTTCTTCCAAATCACAAATTGCATTGGATGATCATATTCGCATACTTGAATACACATTGGCCGATACGTTCAAAAGAATGCCAGATAGTAGCATCCTCACCTTGCAACAAAATCCATTATTAAATAGTTGGCAATTCGACTTAGGCAATTTTGCATCCGCTTCTCAGTCCATATTTTTTGACCCAGTAATGGATGCCTCTTTACATCTTGGTCTCAATGCATTACAGTCCAATCTTTTTTTACCTAAACAAATAAAATATTACAATACCACTCGTCCTTATACTGATGCCTTTTACCGAATTGGCACTAAGCAAGAACAATTGATCCATTTGATACATACCCAAAATGTAAAACCAAATTGGAATGTCGCCATCAACTATCGTAAAATTGGTTCGCCAGGATCTTATAAATTACAAAAAACAAATAACGATAATGCCTCTGTTAGTACAAATTATATCTCTTCGAATCAACGCTACCAACTGCATGGATCATTAGTGTACAATAAAATTCAGCAAGATGAAAACGGTGGTATTATTGATGAAAATTATTTACTCTATGCCAATTACAATGACAAACGGCTCATACCAGTTTCTATTGAAGCAGGCAGTACTGGCGTAAATAGATCTTCGATTACGAATTATTATCGTAATCTTTCTTTGAACCTACAGCAACAATATTTTATTGGCAAAGCAGATAGTTTGTACAATATAGATTCTACAGAAAAAATATATTCGTTTAAACCCATCTTTGGAATAAGACATACATTGTATACTAATTTTGATAAATGCAAGTATAAAGATATGCGACCCGACAGTTCATTTTATGCGCAAGAAGGTTCGTTTATTTTTGGAAACAATGATTCAGTTTACAGCACAACTACTTTGCATCAAATTGGCAATTCTTTTTCTCTTTTGGGCAATATTACAGTACATCAAAAAACACTGCAATCCGAAGCTGGCTATGGCTTAGAAGTGGAATCTATTTTTAATGGTTTGTATGAAAAACAATATCTCAATAATTATGTGTTTGCCAATTTGAAAAAAGAAAGTTCGCAAGCTAAAGAGTGGATATATGATGCTGCATTGCAAATTTATTTTACAGGAAATGCGATTGGGAATTTTAATTTACATGGACAAGCAGGACGAAATTTCAGTAAAAAAATAGGCGATATCAAAGTAGGATTGGTACAATGTGTGCAGACTGCGCCTTATTTATTTACCCAATACCAAACTAACTTTTTCACTTCTACCCATTCATTCAATAAACAATCCATATCCAAATTATTTCTGCAATACAACAATGATTTTCGTCGAGTACATGCGAACCTACATTATTTCCTCATTGGTAATTATTTGTATAGAGACAGTAATTTTCATGCTGTACAATACGATAAAGTTTTTCCTTTGATTCAATTGCAAGCACAAAATGAATTTCGTGTTAGTCGTTTTGCTTTACAAAATATTTTATTGTTCCAACAGGTTTCAAATACAACACCAGTGCATGTTCCAGCAATTGCTGCTCGTCATATCCTGAGTTATAATAATTTTATTTTCAAAAAGAAATTACAAATTTCTACTGGGCTTGAAGTGCATTGGAATACACGATATAATGCCGACAACTACTCCCCTATTTATTTCGGTTTTGGAAACCAATACTCTAGGTTGATTAGTAATTTTCCACAATGCAGTTACTTTTTCAATTTTAAAGTAAAACGATATCGAGCTTCCATCGCCTTCAATGAATTGCAACAAATTTTTACCCGAAATAATATCAACTATAGTCATTATGCTGCACAAAATTTTAGTATGCATTTTGGATTCCATTGGGTCTTCATCAATTAATGATTTAGGCGATGCATATAGAATTAGAAGGCCTTTGGAAAGCAGTATTACAAGAAGAAATCGAAGCTGCATATTTTACAAATTTGATGCAGTTTCTACAAACTGAGAAGTCAAGAAACAAAAATATTTATCCTGCCGAAAAAGATGTCTTCAATGCCTTTTTATACACGCCATTTGAACAAGTAAAAGTAGTGCTACTCGGACAAGATCCTTATCATGGAATTGGGCAAGCACATGGACTTTGTTTTAGTGTAATGGATGGCATTAAAATTCCACCTTCGCTTCGAAATATTTTCAAAGAATTGCATCATGACATTGGTAAAGAAATTCCGACGAATGGCAATTTATCTCATTGGGCAAAGCAAGGTATATTGATGTTGAATACCACATTAACTGTTGAAGAAAACAAACCTATGAGCCATGCAAATATGGGTTGGGAAAAATTTACGAATGCGATTATTCGAAAAATATCGGAGCAAAAAAAAGGGATAGTATTTCTGTTATGGGGAAAACATGCACAAAGCAAAATACCATTGATTGATGCATCAAAACATTTTATTTTACAAGCTGCACATCCATCACCATTATCTGCTTATCAAGGATTTTTTGGTTGCAAGCATTTTTCAAAAACAAATACTTATTTGCGAGAGCAAGGTCAAGATTCTATTATTTTTTGATAAGCTTCTAAACCTATAAGGTTTTTAAAACCTTATAGGTTTGCCAAACTACATTTTTCGAATTGCTGTTACACGCTCCTTTTCCTCTCTTCCACCGACCTCAATTCGAGCCAACGAAATCCTACAAAAGCAATAGTACCAATAGCTGCGAGCCCAACCCACAAATAGGCATATCCAAAATGATCAATGATTTGCGTACCAAAAACTGGTGCTAAAATTAATGCCGTAGACCAGCTCATAGAATACAATGCAGAATAATCTCCCATATTTTTTCCTTCCGAACGATGCATCATATAAGTACTCATAAATGGCATTGCCACCATTTCTGAAAAGGTGAGCAAGAGAATATTGATGATTAAAATAGGGATGCTATGCACTGGCATTAGAATTAAATAAGCTACAATCAGTAGCAAACAGCCCAATGCAATAAATTTAAATTGAGTCCATTTGTTGCGGATATAATACAACAAAAACATTTCCATTACCGCAACGCCAATACCATTCAATGCCATCAACCAACCGATATATTTTTCACTGAGTTGATATTCATTTTTATAAAATAAAGGTAAGGTCGTAAGCAATTGAAAAAATGCCAAAGCATACAACATGGTAAAAAATAAAAAGTAAAGATAGTTGGCATCCTTGTAAGGACTTAAGGTAATGTGCTTCGGAATGCTTTTTTTATCTACTCTTACTTGTTCTCTCTTCGGCAATTTCAATAAAAGAAAACTTGCTGCAGTGATACAGGTAATACCATCCGCCCAGAATAAAAAATGATAACTATAAAACGCTAAAAAACCGCCTAGAATTGGACCTATGGTAAAGCCCAAATTCATGGCCAATCTATTCAATGCAATGGCTTGGGTATAACCTTCTTTATGAGAATATGAATTTATAGACGCCATGTTTGCTGGTCGAAACATATCGCCTGTAGCAGTGACCATAAAAGTAAATATGGCAATCAAAATGTAATGCTCCATTTGCCCAAGTATCAATAACATTATGCCGCTCAAAATCAAGCTAGACCATAGTATTGGATAGAAGCCATAACGATCAACCAACTTGCCACCAACGAAAGCACCAAGCAATGACCCCAATCCAAACATCGACAATACCAGCCCAGCTTTGGAAATACTAAAATTCATTTTTTGTGTAAGGTATACGCTCATAAAAAGCAATACCATACTGCCACATCGGTTGATGAGCATGGCTATAGCGAGTATCCACATTTCTTTGCTGATACCACTATATGCTTTTGTGAGAGATTTTAATTGGGGCATTAATCGCAGCAAATGTAGCGTTCAAAAATGAAATATGGATTTGCTGTTCTTGTGTAAATCATTTCCACGCTAAATATACTTCCTTTTTTGTAGTATTGCGACATTATAACGTCGGCATGACTTACCACAAAATACAAACCTCAGATATCGATTTTTTTGTCCAATTATTAGGTCAAGGCTATGTATTAATTGATGCAGAAACATTAGCTATTTTTAGTAAAGACCATACAGAAGATTTAATTTATTCACCTGAGATTGTATTATTTCCTGCCAACAGTAATGAAATTTCATCCATACTTAACTATTGCAATGAACACCATATCCCTGTCACGCCACGTGGTGCTGGTACGGGCTTGAGCGGTGCTGCATTACCTATTTATGGTGGTATTGTTTTATCGACAAAAAGATTGAATCAAATTATTTCTATCGATGAAGATAATTTTCAAGCCATTGTAGAACCAGCTGTTATTAATGAAACATTGCAACAGGCAGTTATTGAAAAGGGATTATTTTATCCGCCAGATCCTGCGAGCAAAGGCAGTTGCTTTATTGGTGGTAACGTAGCACATGCCAGCGGTGGACCACGAGCTTTGAAGTATGGAACAACACGTGATTATATACTGAATCTTGAAGTGGTTTTACCAACAGGAGAAATCATTTGGACAGGTGCTAATACGCTGAAATATTCTACTGGATATAATCTTACCCATTTGATGATTGGTAGTGAAGGCACTTTAGGCATCGTTACTAAAATTGTTTTGAAACTGATCCCCTATCCGACCAAGAATACTTTATTATTGGTTTCATTCAACAGCCCAGAAACAGCCTGTGCTGCGGTTTCCAAGCTTTTCATTGCAGGTTGTAATCCTTCAGTTTGTGAATTTGTCGAACCAGATGCATTTAAATTATCTAGTGCCTTAACGGGTTTAGCTTTACATATTCCAGCAGAAGTAGAAGCCTTTTTGTTGATAGAAATAGATGGCAATGATGCTGAACAAATTGCGAAAGAGGTAGATACACTTTGTACTGTTTTGTACGCACTTGATTGCATTGATATATTATTGGCAGACACTGCAGACCAGAAAGAATATTTTTGGAAATTACGTCGAACCATTGGCGAAGCAACCAAAAAAAATAATGTGTACAAAGAAGAAGATACGGTTGTACCACGTGCTGCATTGCCCATTTTATACAGAGGAGTCAAAGAGATTGCAGCTCGTTATCAACTTCGTACCATTTGTTATGGTCATGCTGGTGATGGCAATTTACATGTCAACATTTTGAAAGATAATTTGTCGGATGAATATTGGAATAACGATGTAAAAGATGCCATTCGAGAAATATTTTTTCTTTGTAAAAAACTAAATGGAACCATTAGTGGAGAGCATGGAATCGGTCTAGTTCAAAAAGAATATATGTCCATTGTGATGCCGGAAATACAATTGGAATTGATGCGAAAAATAAAATTGGTATTTGATCCAAATTCTATTTTAAATCCTGGAAAAATAATACCGAATTAATTGTATGCCAAATCCACAAACCTATTATATCATTGACTTTGACAGTACTTTTATCCAAGTAGAAGCTATGGATGAATTGGCTAATATTTCATTACAAGAACATCCAAATAAAGAAGAAATATTACAACAAATAAAAGACATCACCGACTTAGGTATGACTGGAAAAATGGCCTTTGACGAAACCTTACGCAAACGAATAGTGCTGCTCGAAGCCAATAAAAATCATATCGAAAAGTTGATTACTATTTTGGAAACAAAAGTCAGTACCTCTTTTATTCGTCATCAAGATTTCCTATCCACCCATGCCAAAAATATCTATATCGTCTCTGGTGGATTTAGAGAATATATTTTGCCAGTTGTTACCCAATATGGTATACAAGCAAGTCATGTTTTTGGTAATGATTTTTTGTATAATGACGACCAAAAAATAATTGGATACGATACGAACAATCTGTTATCGCAAGTGAACGGAAAAGTAAAATGGCTTCAACAATTACAATTGCAAGGAAACATCATTGTCATTGGCGATGGGTATACAGATTATCAATTGAAAGAATCGGGATTGGCAAATACATTTTATTTGTTTACCGAAAATGTAAAACGAGAACTATTAATACTACATGCAGATCAAGTCATAACTTCCTTAGATGACCTTTTTAATTCTTAAAATATGGACACAACATTATCTTTTCCAAAAAATAAAATCAATGTTTTACTTCTTGAAAATGTGCATCCAATTGCGCTCGAGATTTTTAATCAAGAAGGATTTAATGTAATTGCCATCAAAGAAGCTATAGATGAAACGGAGCTTTGTGATAAAATAAAAGACATCCATATTTTAGGCATTCGTTCTAAAACGATGGTAACAAAAACTGTTTTACAACATGCACACAAACTCATGTGCATAGGCGCATTCTGTATAGGCACTAATCAAATTGACACCATCTGCTGCGCTCAAAATGGCATTGTTGTATTTAACGCTCCATACTCTAATACCCGCTCAGTGGTTGAATTAGCGGTTGGAGAAATGATTATGTTGATGCGTAATGTATTCACAAAAAGTAATTCACTACACCAAGGTATTTGGGATAAATCGGCAAAAAATAGTTTTGAAATTCGTGGTAAAATATTAGGATTGATTGGCTATGGAAATATTGGTTCGCAATTTTCTGTCATTGCTGAATCGCTAGGTATGAAAGTTTGTTTTTATGATGTAGCAGATAAATTAGCATTAGGTAATGCGCGTAAGTGTAAAACTTTAGAAGAGCTTTTACAAAAATCGGATGTGATTAGCATGCATGTAGATGGTCGTGAAAGTAATCAATTTTTGATTGGCAAAAGTCAGTTCGACATGATGAAAGACAATGTGCTTTTTTTGAATTTATCCCGCGGACATATCGTGGATATTGATGCACTCAAAGAGGCAATACTTTCTGGGAAAGTATGGGGCACATCAGTTGATGTTTACCCTGATGAACCGAAGTCGAATGATGAAGAATTTATCAGTCCATTACGCGGCTTACCCAATACCATACTCACACCGCATATAGGCGGAAGCACCGAAGAAGCACAAGCAAATATTGGCGATTACGTGCCCAATAAATTAATCAATTATACCAACAAAGGAGACACTTATGGGGCGGTCAATTTCCCAGAAGTACAATTACCATCCTTCGAAGATTCACATCGTATTTTACATATCCATAAAAATGAACCTGGTATCTTGGCAAAAATCAATGCGGTGTTCGCCAAACATGATGTGAACATTCAAGCACAATACCTTAAAACCAATGAACATATTGGTTACGTGATTACTGATGTTGCTACTAATTACAGTCCTGAAATTATTCAAGAAATAAAGAATATAGTTGGGACAGTTAAATTTAGGATGTTGTATTAAGTTATTGTCTGAACTATGATTTATTTGATTGAGGTGATTATTATGATTTGTTGCTGTTATGATGTGCTATAAGCTTGTTGGCTGGCACGGGTTTGCAACCCGTGACTACTTATCAAAAATGCAATTATATTGTCTGAACTATGATTTATTTGATTGTAATGATTCCTATGATTCGCTGCCATTGATTGATATGCAAAGTAAAATGGAGTATAGGCGTACCTACAAATATGCAAGGTTTTTATTTTTTTTATTCCATTTCTTGCTGAATTAAAAATTATAACTCATACAATACCTGTTTTGCAGGAATGCCTTTTAGCTTTTCTTATCCTTCAACCAATTGCATTTTCAGTTGCCTACAATTTGTAGTCAACTCACTTGCAGTGCTAATGTGTTCTAAGTTTGTTGGCTGGCGCGGGTTTGCAACCCGTGTCTACTGTTACATTATCTGAACTATGATTTATTTTATTAAAATGATTTCTATAATTCCACCTTCAATCTAATTATAAGCATAAAGGGTTGGCATACTAACATACAAATACATTATTTTCAATTCTTGAACCACAAACGGTGAAGCAGACTAATCTGTAACAAACTTTAATAATTCTTGCAACTCATTTTCGGTTAAATTTTCCTTTTCGGATTTGTCGTAAATGGAGAGTAAGTAAACTGTTTCATCTGCGATAACATAATTAGTAATCAACCTAGCACCACCACTCTTCCCTTTATTTTTAGAAGTAATAGAAAGGCGTATTTTGTAGCAATTTTTTCCTAAAGGTGTACCTTGGACAGGATTAACTTCTAGTGTTTCAAATAAGGAGGCTAAATCCGTTTTTAACGAAAAGTATTTTTTAGCAAGTCTTTTAAGTTCCTTTCTAAAAATAGGTAAAGCAATTATGCTATAGCTCATCCAATAACTGTTTCGCAGGAATGCCTTTTAATTTCCCTTGTCTAACTAAATTCAGTTCTTCAACAGCTTCCTTTATCTCTTCCATTAGCAATGCTTTTTCATCGCTAATGGTTTTAGTCTTTACATAAGGAAGCCCCTTTAATAATTCTAAAAGAGGCATTGCTTTATTGTCTTTAATATCTAATAGAACTCTCATAATTAATTATTAGTTTGAATATTTTGTTTGAATATTTTGTTTGAAAATTTATTTTAATACGCAAGATAAATATTAAATTGGAAATGAATACTATTTATTAACCGTAGCATGAGTATTAAAATATGGTTTTATAAGTTAGTTTCATGTATTTCAAAGTCCTTTAATTTGTTTTATACCACCCTAATTCTTCCGCACACTTTGTGAATAATTCAAACCTCTTTCATTACTGATATGTACCATATACACACCATCTGCTAGGCCTTCCATATTCACTAGACTGTGGTTATTACCTGCTATTAATTGAATAGAAATAGAGCGAACGGTTCTGCCTGTTGCATCCATAATTTTCGCGAATGCAGTTGAAGAATATGGTGTTGAAATATCAATATTCAAATTCGTATTGATTGGGTTAGGATATAAATTCACGATGCTTTCGTTGCCAAAATATACGTCCACTATTTTACTATAGCTTTGGTGTTGATCCAAATCATTTTGTTGCAAACGATAGTAATTATGTCCATTGTTTGGCGTCACATCTAGATAATCATACGTCAATGATGTTTGGCTGTTGCCATTGCTTGCCTTACTTAATATCTTAGAAGAAATGGCATTGAAAACCTTTCCATCTCTACTTCTTTCTACTACAAAATGACTATTATTTTGTTCGCTACTTGTGACCCAATTCAAATGCGCCATGCCATTTTCAGGCTTGCCACTAAAAACTAAATTTACTGGTAATGGGAAATTGAAAGGGTTACAAGAATGGCAATAAAAATAAGAAAAACTATCTACTGGAAAACAAACTGTCCATACGGTTGTAGATGCATCATAACTAATATTCATTGCTGAATTTGGAATAGATATCGCTGTACTTCCTGGTTGTCCAATAGGTCCATTTTCCACTTGAGTGATACATAATGTTGTTGTATTCGGACTACTTGCAACTGGCAATGATGGATAATTGCTAATGCTTGCTTGACTATTATATTGTTCAAAATCATCATCCAAATAATACAAACAGACATAGGCACTATCATTTACGGTTGGCGTAATTTGGTAAGATCTATTTACATAAGGTTGATTGTTATAAATAGGCACACCTGCATCTATATCTTCACATACACTAGTGCTTCCTAATGCATTACCATTTACATAATCTGTAACTGCTGCTACTCGCTTACAATCTGTAGATGTTCGAAGTGTATCCGATGCGCCATCCGTGAATGAAACAACATTACATCCGACAGATCCAAAAATGGAAAAGTTCAAAGGATCTTGATTCGCGATTTGATTTGTTGCGCCGATAACATTAATATGGGCAACAGCAGTATCTGAGCACGATACCGTCGAATTTGTTACAAAAACCATATATACGGTATCAGCAGTTTGGATACAATGCGGATTAGGAAATATGGAGGTGCAAAGCGGATTCGAATAATACAATGTGTCTGTTCCAGGTGGCACGGTACTAAATTGTGGAATAAGTGAAGCAACATCTATACAGTTTGGTGCACATGCAAATCCTGAAACTACATTGCTCGGAAAATCAGGCAAAGTAGCTACGTCTAACAATAGACTATCACTCGCAAAACATCCTGTTGCAGGATATATAACTTTAGTGTAAATAAAATTAGTACTGGATGTATCATTGGTAGGAGTTGGAATTAATGCGGCCAAGGATTGATCAAAATAGTATTCCACATTGGTTAGTGGATTCCCGTTCGACACGGAACTATTCATGCTTGTCAAATCGAAAATAGCGGCATTAGAGCTGACTGCATATTCACATGCTACCAAAGTATCTTGAATCGCAATAGGTGTAGGATTAATAACTAAATTAACTGGAACTCTGCAGGCTGAACTTCCTTGACAAGCTGCATAAAATGTAGTAGTACCAACCGTATTTGAATTGGTAATTCCTGAATTTGCCGTAGTCAATGGATTGAATGGCGATAAATTATAAATGCTACTTCCACCAACTGGAGCTACATACCATTCAAAAGAAGCAGGCACATATTGATAATATATTTTCAATGAGGCCGTGCTGGATGTGCCCCCTGCATTCAATGTTATATCTGAACCTCCAGGTATATCATTGAATGATTCCCAATACCCTAAATTCAAAGTACTACCAGCACTTAATCCAGAAAATATAGCCGATAAATTAGCTGCAGAAATAGATCGTGAATAATTAAAATTAGGATTCGTAGTTCCTACTGCCCCAGCTAATCCAGGTGAATATAAATTAGTACCAACAGGAGATGAACCATATAAATTCATTCTGACTTCACTTGCAAATGAAGCACCGATAGTAGCTATATGTGTCACTGTTAAAGTTCCACTTCCCGTAAACGATGCACCAAGCGGCAATGCAGGAACAATACCATTTCCAAATGGACATGCAAATTGATCGGCACAGTTGGCAGGTAATCCAAAACTTGTACCACCGCCAGTAGCACCTATATTATCCGTACATGGACCAGTAATGGTAAAATTAATGGTGACAGAATCTTGTATTGGTGTTGCACAACCAGATACAGTAAGTCCTTGCCCGAAAGGAATAGAACTATATTGACACAACGGATAATCAGGACCAGCTGTTGGTCTAAAATTTAAAATATGTACTGCGTTCATGAGTGAATCATTGCTTAAACTTCCATTGACTACTCCACCTGCACTTCCTATACTCAAACTGGTATTCAAATAATAATTTCCTCCATTAAATAAATTCACATTGAAGAAATTTGCTGTCACTGCATTACCAGCGAATCCAGTTAATATCCCTGTATTTAATGTAGCATAGTATGGTACAATACCACTTGGTCCATTCACATACAAAGTGCACACAACTGGGTTAGCAAATAAGTTGATAGTTAAGGAACCATAATTCGTAACCTGCACAGACACTGTTGAGTTTGCAGAAAAACAATTTCCGCTTGGTGCAGTAATGGATGTGACAGCAGGATCATGATTAGTAAGCGCTAATAAATTGACTAAGTAATCTTCCGTTTCCCCAAAGGTAGAATTGGTTGGTCCACAAGGCTGCGTACTTGCCATCTGTGCATCATCACCACCACGAATACGCATACGTGTAATGCCCGGTATCGTGGTTCCTGATGGTGGATTTAATATAATGGAATGTGTGCCACTGCCACCAGCATTGGTATTTGGCGAAACATATTCAGATACATCAAAGGCACCATTGTGATTATAGTCTATCCATATTGCACCAAATTGATTGGGGTCAGTATTGTAACTAACCAAGGCTGTTGCATTTTGACCAATATACAAATTAGGAATATTTAATGTACCTCCTAGTTGCGCAGCGGTATAATCGACATAAAACGGACTCGGATTTCCACTTGCAGCGGTATTATTATTGAGTGTTCCTAAAGACACATTTGTGATATTATCTGTAGTGCCACCATTCGTATACGTAGGAATACACCAACAAGATCCAGTGGCACTCCATGGTTGAACAGTAACACAAATTGGACTGGAGGTATCGAATCCACCACTAGACAAACATGTCACTACGCAACGATAACATTTTGTACCAGTTGGCGTTGCAGAATATGTTGCATTGGTTGCACCTGGTAAGGAAACATAACTTCCATTAATGGATGTTGATCGTAACCATTGGTATCCATATCCTACGCCAGACGTCCCACCAGTTAATCCAAAATTTACTGCAACACCTGGACAAGGATTCGTGGCTGAAGCAGTTGTGGTACCTGCAATAGGTGTGCCTGTACAAGGACTTAAAGTAGAAACACCAAATACATTAAGTATACCGGTTGCGCTCGTTTTTGTTACAGTAATAGAAGAAATCAAATTGGCATAATTACCTGCAGACAATGGCAAAACAAATTCATACAATCTTGGATTGCTTGCATCACCACCAAACACATTTGTATTTCTATCAATTCGACCAATACCTTGCGTACAAATGACGCTACCACCAAACCAATCTGCAATATTTAATCCAGTGAATACTTGAGTTGTACTATTGGTAAAAGTGACGGTAACAGTGGCTGTACAAGCACCACTTCCTGTAGTCATGAGTAGGTAAACATTACCAGCTGTAGACGGCATATTAAAAGTTAAAGTTCCAGCATTCGTAGCAGTTAATCGTAGACTATTATTGCTAGAATAGTTAGCCAATTGAAATTGCAAACCAGGCGTTGTGATACTATTTATCGTACCATTATTTGGTAGAAAAAAAGGTGGCGCTGCAGTGTTGAAAAAATTCTGTGCAACCAAACAAAAGTTAACACCATCCACATCTGTAGTGGTGCTACTAATGGCTGTTCCATTTCCATTTGCGATCACATCGGCAGTAAATCCTGTAACAGCAATAGGTTGATATGCAGCGCGAGCAAATATTCCAGAACATAATATTAGCATCAAAATAAAGTACACTTTTTTCATAATTCAATTTTTAGGTTAGTAAATATATTAATTAAACTTTGGATTAAGACGAAATAAAAATATATGTCGTTAATTTTAAGATCCCATTCTTTAAATCCCAATAATTTAAATCCCAAATTCCAAAAAAGAAAGTACAATTAATAGCCCCAATTACTACCCCTTATGCCTTATAACTTATGCCTTACGACTTCGAAAAAATTATTCTAAATTTTTAAATTAATTATTGCAATACAAAAAACCGATTATCATTTTAACCAGCATAACGATTTTACAAATCATTTTCGGCTTTGATCCGAAATTTTGTATCATCAATATCGTTTGGTTATTTGTTTAAATTTATTTCTATGACAAAGACAAAAATTTTATTTCTGTGCATCCACAACTCTGCACGTAGCCAAATGGCGGAAGCTTATTTGCAAAAATTTGCTGGCGATAAATTCCATGTAGAAAGCGCAGGATTGGAAGCCGGAAAACTCAATCCACTCGTTGTGGAAGTGATGCTTGAAGATGGTATTGATATTTCAAACAACCAAACCAAAGATGTTTTTGAATTCTTCAAACAAGGAAGACTTTATCAATATATCATTACAGTTTGTGATGAAGCAAATGCAGCAAGATGTCCTATCTTTCCTGGCGTTCATGAAAAAATAAATTGGAGCTTTACCGATCCATCTTCACTAACTGGCACGCATGAAGAAAAATTAATTGCCACCCGTGAAGTGAGAGATAAAATCAAAGCAGCCGTATTGGATTTCATTCAGCGAATGAGTTAATTCTTGTTTAGAAATCCGAATTTCGAAATTCGAATTTCGGATTTTGGGATTTGGAATTTATCTTTATCCAAATTTTAAAACCTATGAAACAATTTTTACTTTCTTCCTTCTTACTTTGTAGCTCTTTAATTGGGCTAGCACAAGTAAATTTTTCTGACAATTTTGATACCTATATTGTTGGTTCTCCATTAGGTCCGCAATCGCCTACATGGACTACCTGGAGCGGCACACAAGGCGGTGCTGATGATTTAAATGTTGCGAATACTGATGCACATAGTGGAACCAACTCTTTATATTTTACATCTACGGCTACAACGGGTGGTCCTTCGGATATTATTTTACCATTAAGCGGTCCGCACAATAAAGGTACATTTGTGTATACCCATTGGATGAAAGTTGGAACTGGTAAAAAAGCATATTTTAATTTTCAAGGTACCAATACAAATGGTGGCACTTACGCCATGAATTATACATTTGGAACCAATGGCACATTACAAATTGATGATGCAACTAAGCCAACACTTTCTGCTACTTACCCACAAAATACTTGGTTTGAATTTAAATTACAAGCAAACCTCAACACCAATGATTGGGAATTATTTATCGCTGGTGTGTCTCAAGGGAAATTTCAAAACTCTACTTTTCAAATCGCTTCTATAGATTATTTTGCTTCTGATAATACCAATTCATTTTGGATTGATGATGTTAGTTTTGATTACACTGCTTACACATTACCTGCAACCAATGGCGCCGTGGCAATAGTTGGTATTGACAACGGAATTGTAACACAGAACAGAACTCCATCTATCACCATTCGAAATCTTGGTGTAAATACAATTACCAGTTTTGATATTTCATTGAATGCAAATGGCACCTTGACAAATCAAAGTGTAACGGGTGTCAATATTGTTTCTGGAGCTTCTTACGCTTTGAATTTAACATCACCAGTTACTTTAATTGCTGGCTTAAATACCTTTACAGCAAGTATCAAAAATGTAAATGGCTCTTTAACAGATGGCGATGCAAATGATGATAGCAAGACCATCACCTTTACACCAATTGTAGCTGGTTCTGATAAATTAGTTATTGGTGAAGAAGCAACTGGAACATGGTGTCAATGGTGTCCTCGTGGTGCTGTAGCATTACGAAATATGGATGCGAAATACAATGGTTTTTTTCAAGGCATTGCTGTTCATAATGGCGATCCAATGACAGTACCATCTTATGATTCTGGTATTGGTACAAAAATTACAGGCTACCCAAGCGGACTTACAGATCGATTACCTAAAATAGATCCTTCTGCTTTTGAAACAGATTTTTTGACTAGAATTATTCTCACACCAGTGGCAAAAATAAAAAATGGTGCTAACTATAATTCTGGTACAGGACAATTGGATGTATCTTTAACCACAACCTTCAAAGCCAATGCTAGTGGCAATTACAGAGTTCTTTGTGTATTGATAGAAGATAGCGTGAAAGGTACAGGCTCTGGTTACAACCAAGCTAATGCGTATGCTGGAGGTGGTAATGGTGTAATGGGTGGATTTGAATCTTTACCAGGTTCGGTGCCTGCTGCATTAATGACTTACGACCATGTAGCCCGTGCAATTTCTCCAGATTTCTTTGGTATACCAAATGCTTATCCAGCATCAGTAACCACTGGTAGTAGCTATGTACATAATTTCTATTTTAATGTTTCTACTTGGAACAAAAACAAAATGCATATCATTGGAATGATTATTGCTCCGGATGGTAAAATTGAAAACGCTTCTTCCTCCACCATTGATCAAGCTGTTGCGAATGGATTTGTTTTGGGTCTTGAAGATGAAGCTTCTTCGCCAAACATTCTTTCCATCTATCCTAATCCCTCAGAGGACATGACGACTTTGCTGATTAATTTACAAAATACTGAAGATGCAATCATCAGCATTTGTGACATCAATGGCAAAACAATTATGCAAAGCAAACAACATTTAATCAGTGGAAGTAATAGCATTCCAGTTTCCTTGAAAGGACTTGCAAGCGGCAATTATTATGTAAGTGCCTTAATCGATAAAAAAGTGTATACCTTACAAATTAGTAAAAAGTAAAATAAATATAACTATTACTCATCCACACATAGATACTCCAGTATTTATGTGTGGATTTTTTTATTCCAACATATTTGAACTGCCTACTTTTTTTGAACTGCTTACTTTTTTGAATTTCCTACTTTTTTAAAAGTAGGATAACAAATATCTCGAATACAAGCTTACATTTAACCCATGGAAATCATCGGCTATTTTTCATCCATACTCATCGGCATTTCTTTAGGATTAATTGGTGGCGGAGGCTCTATTTTAAGTGTTCCAATATTGGTCTATTTATTTCATGTTGAACCACAATTAGCTAGTAGTTATTCTTTATGCATCGTTGGCATTACCGCATGTATAGGCAGTTTGAAACATTACAAATTAGGTAATCTCGAATTTAAATCTGCCATCTATTTTGCCATCCCATCCGTTGCTTCCCTACTCATCATTCGCAAATTTGTAGTACCTATTATTCCCAAGCACATTTGCGACATAGGTACTTTTTCTGTAAGCTCCAATATTTTGTTCATGGTCATTTTTGCCATACTCATGATGGCAGCATCACTGTCTATGATACGAAAAACAAAGCAAGTTCTTGGTACTAATCCACAACAATACAGACGCCTTTTTTTTATGGGAATTTATGTTGGTTGCGTGTCTGGCTTTCTTGGTGCAGGTGGTGGATTTTTAATTATTCCTGCTCTTGTTTTATTTGCTGGATTGCCCATGAAGAAAGCCATTGGCACTTCCCTACTCATTATATTTATCAATTCTACTATTGGCTTTACTGGAGATATTATCAATGGCGTCCACATCAATTATTTATTTTTAGGTACAATTACTGCAATCGCTATTTTGGGTATGTGGATTGGCACTTATTTAAGTACCAAAATTGATGGTACTAAATTGAAACCAGCCTTTGGTTGGTTCCTGTTGTGCATGGGGATTTATATTGTCCTGAAGGAAATTATTTTGTAAATCCCAAATTTTCAAATTCCAAATTCCAAAGACGAAATTCCAATTACTACCAACCTTATGCGAAGGGCGATGCCACCTCGCTGGGATATGTCGCCCTTTCAGGGCTGCACTAATATTGACTTTCGACTTTTTACTTACGACTTACGCCTCACAACTTTTTACTTTTTACTTACGCCTTACGCCTTTTTACTTTCTACTTCCTCAAAAATTAGTATAATTAAAACGAAAACTATACATTAGAGAATTGAAATAATCTAGCCTTTATATGGACCATCTATTTGATCACTATATCTTGCCAAATGCCATTTGGGATGAAATGTATGCCAACCAAGAAGTACGCGATCATTACAAACAATTGTTCACTTATCTTTCGGAAATATCGCAGGAAGAATTAAATAATAAAGAAGATCTTTCTAAGAAATTATTCATGAGTCAGGGTATTACTTTTACTGTATACTCTAGCAATGAAGGCATAGAAAAAATATTCCCTTTCGATGTTATCCCTCGCATCATTACAGCAACTGAATGGCAAACTATAGAAGCTGGTATCAAACAAAGACTCACGGCATTAAACCTTTTTTTAAAAGATGTTTATGCCAACCAAGAAGTTTTAAGAAGCGGCATAGTACCTACAGAATTAGTATATTCCTGTCCGCATTTTTTACGCGAAATGGTAGGCTTAAAAGTACCACATGATATCTATGTGCATATCGCTGGTATTGATTTGATTCGTGACAGTGATGGATCTGTATATTTTAGAAGATAACCTACGAACTCCGACTGGCGTGAGTTATATGATAGAAAATAGAGAGATTACCAAACGTATTTTTCCCGATTTACTCACCCAAAATCAAGTCCGTAGTGTAACCGATTACCCAACCATTTTACACAATAATTTAGTTTCGCTTTCTCCACGACAAACCATCAATCCGAATATTGTTTTGCTTACACCAGGCATATTCAACAGTCCGTATTTTGAACATACTTTCTTAGCTCGATTCATGGGAATTGAACTAGTAGAAGGAAGAGATTTAGTCGTAAATAATCATTGTGTGTTTATGAAAACTACTACAGGATTAAAACAAGTAGATGTCATTTATCGTAGAGTGGATGATGAATTTATAGACCCACTTACATTCAGAGCAGATAGCATGTTGGGCGTTCCAGGATTAATGAGCGCTTATCGAAAAGGCAATGTAGCAATCGTCAATGCCATTGGCAATGGTGTTGCCGATGACAAAGCAGTGTATAATTATGTGCCAGATATGATTCGCTATTATTTGAACGAAGAACCCATTTTGAAAAATGTACCAACTTACCAATTAGGCAAAGAAGAAGAAAGAGAATATGTGCTCAAAAATATACATACGATGGTCGTCAAAAAAACCAATGAGTCTGGTGGCTATGGTATGTTGATGGGCCATTGTGCAACAGAAAAAGAAATAGAAGATTACAAAGTAGAAATATTAAAAGAACCAAGAAATTTTATTGCACAACCAACCATTAATTTATCCAGTGCACCTTGCTATATCGATGGCAAATTACAAGCACGCCGAGTAGACCTTAGACCTTATGCCTTGTTCGGACCAAGTGGCATTGAATTAGTTCCGGGTGGATTAACACGCGTTGCATTGCGTGAAGGTTCCTTAGTGGTGAACTCATCGCAAGGTGGTGGAAGTAAAGACACTTGGGTATTGGCAAAATAAAAAAACAGAACCTATTTATTCATGATAACCTATAATCATTTATGCTAGCAAGAATTGCCGATTCCATGTTTTGGATGTCGAGATACATCGAGCGCACTGATGGCATCATGCGCATGTTGAAAGTAAATTATACTGCCTCTTTAGACAAAAATAGTGGCATTACTTTTACTTGGAAACCCATCTTAAAATTATTTACATTTTTAAATGATGAGGAATGCGCATTAATCGAATATGATAGTCAGGCTGTCATGGAATTGATGATTACGAATAAAAGCAATGACAATTCCTTATTAAATTTAATTACAAGAGCAAGAGAAAATGCGCGTGGTGTGCAAGACCATATCACCTTAGAAGTATGGGGTTGCGTCAATGACTATTATCATTTGGTTAGAGAAGAACGTATAGAAACTTTAATACAAAAAGGGGAAGTAATACATGTATTGGATGAATTGATGAAACAAGATTTATTATTCTATGGCACAGCCGATATTACCATGCCACGCGAACAAGGTTGGTGGTTTATGAATATTGGAAAAAGCATAGAACGTGCTTTGCAAACTGTAGACTTATTGAATGTCAAATTCAGTGACTTATCCTACGATATCAATACCCCTGCCGATACACCTTACTGGAAATATTTACTCATGTCGGCATCAGGTTATGAATTGTATGTGAAGACCTATCGCAGCGGATTGAAAGGAGAAAATGTTTTACAACAAATGGTACTCAACGAAGACTTTCCTCGATCCATTTTATACTCTTTACAAGAAGCCTGTCATTATTTTAAAAACATAAGAAGTGATCGCAACATAGACAATTTCAGTGCAGTACATTTTTTATTTGGCAAACTAAAAAGCAAAGTAGAATACAGCAATTTAAAAAGTATTTCGCAACAAGGCTTACATACTTATTTACACGACATCAGAAACGACTTAGTGGGAATCACCCATGCTTTAAACACCTTTTATTTTGCTCAGCAATAATCAAAATGCCTACATTTAAAATACAACACCTCACACAATATCAATATAGTCAGTATGCACAATATAGTGCAAATCGTATTTTGCTCTACCCTATCCAAGATGCTTTTCAGAAAGTGCTTTCTCATCAATTGATCGTCTCCACTCAACCTCAAATTTCTATACACAAAGATTATTATGGCAATGAGGTTGGAACCTTCACAGTGATTGAGCCACACTTAACCTTAACCATAGATTCTATTGTAGCGATTCAAACCTATCCGCGACAAAAAATAGAAGACAATATTCCAGCGGATGTGCAATGGAAACAATTATCGAATCCGGATATTGTGTTTCGATACAATGAATTACTGATGATGGATGCATTCAGTAAAAGCAAAGAAGTACAAGAAGTATTTCACGCCATGATGGATGCTACATTGACGCCATTAATGCTCACACAAAAATTCAATCAATACGTTTTTGAAAATTTTCACTATGTCAAAGGCATCACATCCGTAGACAGTACAACCGAAGAAATTTGGCAACATAAATCTGGTGTATGTCAAGACTTCGCACATATCTTATTGTCCTTTCTTCGGCTTGCACGCATACCCGCTCGCTATGTGAGTGGCTATATTTGTCCGCATCAAAATGGCATGCGCGGCGAAGGTGCAACCCATGCTTGGGTAGAAGTATATATACCCGAAGTTGGTTGGACAGGAGTAGACCCTACTAATAATTGTTTGGTCAATGATACCCATGTACGACTCGCTGTAGGCAAGCATTACCAAGATTGTTCGCCAGTAAAAGGCACGTACCGAGGTAGCCCAGAACATCATTTGCATGTGAGTGTTTCGGTATCCTACGAAGATGGTTTAAGTCTGCAAACCCAAGCCGATATAGATTATATCACAGATCGACAAAGAGAGCAAGAATTTCAACAAGCACAACAATAAGGATATTGTTCTTTTTGAACTTTCTTCTTTTGCCTTTCGACTTACGCCTTACACCTTACGACTTACGACTTACGCCTTATGCCTTACGCCTTACGCCATACGACTTACCCCTTACGACTTACCCCTTACGCCTTACACCTTACGCCTTACACCTTGCGCCTTACACCTTGCGCCTTACACCTTGCGCCTTACGCCTTACGACTTTTTACTTTCTACTAACTACTTTCTAGGCGTTCCCCTTCGGGTCGGGCTATCACTCCAATCTTTTTTTTGAAGAAAAAAAAAGGATTTTCGTTCTATCCCTAACGTGATGTTCTGATGAAGAAATGTAGAATTAATAAGTTGCAAAAAATGGATTCCTGAATTTCAAAAAGGAATTTGTAAAAAAAATTTGTTGGCTAGAAATCACGTGTTACATTTATAGAGGATTGAGTGATGGGATAATGATATATGAATTTGATTTTATGTTGTAGGTGAGTGGCAATAGCGAATATAGAATGTTGGTGTTAGCATCAACAGATGTCCCAAATTTTTATTCTTTACTTTTAAACTCATATTTCATGAAAAATTTACTCGCTTCAAACTTCTTTCATTTTACTTCTTTTATTGAAGTAATAAAACTTCATCCTCATTATGTAGAAAGAGCAAAATACCGTATTTTAAAATACATTGCCCTATTTTTTATTATACCTTTCATTCCAGTTTTAGCATTAAGTAGAAGCATTACACTTACCAAAACTGGAGGAGGTACTTTATATTTTACTGCTCCTAATAGTATCCCTGCAATCTATTCAAATGTAGCAGGTTTTATAATGCCTACATTTACAAACGGGAATCACACAATGACCTTTACGGAAAGTACATTGAACGCTTCTAAGAATTGGACAGAGGAATTTCAAGTAATAGCAAAATGCATTAACATGGATGTAGTAGATAACATATCTAGTGGTGTTACTTATAAAATAGATATTGAAGCACCTATTGCAAGTAATCCAATGATAGTAGGAAGACAAGATTTAATTACAGGAACAGAATTTGCTTTGAGTAGCAATGCCATGCTTTTCTCTGGAATTTTAAGCCCTATGCTTATTACAACCACAAACCAACAAGCGCATATAAAGTATGAAAATGATTTGTACTATGGTTCCTGGATTGCACCAGGACAAACTCTGACTTACTATGAGGTATTATTTCCAAATCAAGTGAAAGTAAATACTACTTTGAATACATTAGCTTTATGGAATACTTATCTTGCCCCAAGCTTAGGAACTCCTTTAACGACTACCCCTATACCAATTGTATACCCTACTACAACGGCAAGTACTGCAATTTCTGTTGCAACAATTCCTACAACTTTTGGTTCTTATTGGTCATCTTTTTATGAATTACATGCTAGAGCTTCTGTTGGCTATTTCTTTCAGGCACAAAACTGTAGTAATATAACAATTGAAAAACTAGCTGTGAATGGAAATAGTGAACATGCTCTAATTGGTGGAATATATGGCGATGCTGGTATACAAAATGAATATACAGGTGTTTACTTTTACAATTGTAAAGATAGCAAAATACAAAATTGCAAAGTGCACTCAATGGGGTTAGATGGCATGAAAATAGAAGGCAGTTTAACAAACAACATTGATCTTGATAATTGCCAATTTGAATATAATGGAAGGCAAGCATTATCATGGATAGCCGGAAATGATATAAGTGCAACAAACCAGTGCCATTTTTCGCATTCAGGTAAAGCGTTCAATATACATACACAACATACATTAGCTTCTACTCCTTCTGCTGGCTTAGATATTGAACCCGCATGCATTCCAAATACTAATATTTGTGATTATTGTACAAATGGTGTTTTTACAGATTGCTATTTCGAGGATAATGTGGGTTGCCCAGTATCCAATGATGTAGTAAATTTAGCATCAGATATTACTTTTACTAACTGCCATTTTTACGATAGCGATAAATATGGATTATTGGTTAGAGCAAAGAATGTAACCTATAATGAATGCGATATTTATTGTAGAATAACAGCAAGTGGTAATGGAGTTAATGCCGGGGAAGAAACAAAGTATATTGATTGTAATTTTGAAGATAAACCGTATACGGATATTAATTCAGTTAACCATTATTGGGACGACAATTATAAATTGCTAGATTTAGTTGGCTATTACAGAACCCACTTTGAAAATTGCACTTTTAAAGTTAATGATATTCAGCGTGAATTTGCTTACCTAAAAACAGGCCCTGTTAATAATACTTCAGAATATAGCACCATTAAGAATTGTACTTTTGTATACAACAATGTTGGTTATACTAATAACGATATGAATTTAGTGCCTACTTTTATAGAAGGGGTAGTATTTAAAGGCAATAATAGTGTAATAAACAATATGCAAACTCCCTATTCGTTTCATAATTTTCAAACTGCATATGCGATAGTTGAGGGTAGTCCGAATGCATGTGAACCCAATATACTCGAATTTAGCGGGCGTATAAGCCATTGTATAAACTCGAATCCAAGCAATAATATTCAACTTCAAATTGGCAAACAAAACGGTGGTATACTCGATGGATATGCAAAATACATTTTGCATAATGAAGCACAAAGTTGTGTGAACACCAATAACAATATTAATATTGGTAAGTTTTCTTCAATACAAGTGGAGAATAATGCAAGTTTTAACTGCGGGAACTCTACGATAGAGGTGAATGGACAAATGATACAAGAAGCAAATAGCTATTTAGAAATGAAAAATGGAGCAACGTTTACCACTACCTCCACAACTCCTTTGTTATATATCGACCAAGCATGCAATCCAGGAGGCAATACATTAAATCCTATTTGGGGACCGTGTTTGGGTGGTAATATGTGGTATGGCACAATCCCTTTTCCGCAGCTTTGTGTGCAAGGCAACCACACTACTTTATCTGCCTATGCTTGTTCTGCACCATTGTATAATAACATCTCCACTAACGGCGCTTTTTCTATAATGTACAACACAACCAATAACCTTTGCTATGGCGCAAGCACTGGGTCTATTTATTACCTAGCCAATGGCGTTGCAGGAGTGATGAGTTATACGTTGAATGGTGGCGTTCCAACCACAGCAACTTCGTTCACTGGTCTAACAGCAGGTCTTTATACATTAGTAGCCACAGATGCTAGTTGTACCAGTAATAACGTTAGCATCCCATTTCAAATTATGCAACCTTTAACCCCTATTTCTATTACCTCAGCTACTTCTACAAACATAACTTGTAATAACACAAATGATGGTACTATCAATGTGTTAGCAAGTGGTGGCACAGGCACTATTAGTTATAATTTGCAACCGTCAAATAGTAACAATACAACAGGTAGTTTTACTAGTTTAGTTGCAAACGCTTATACTGTATCAGCGACAGATGTAAATGGTTGTAGTATTACGACTACTTTGACAATTAGCAATCCTACTTCTGTTTCATTTACATCAGCTACTTCTACAAACATTACTTGTAATAATGCAAATGATGGTACTATCAATGTGTTAGCAAGTGGTGGCACAGGCACTATTAGTTATAATTTACAACCGTCAAATAATAACAATACAACAGGTAGTTTTACTAGTTTAGTTGCAAACGCTTATACTGTATCAGCGACAGATGTAAATGGTTGTAGTATTACGACTACTTTGACAATTAGCAATCCCACTGCTGTTTCATTTACCTCAGCTACTTCTACAAATATTACTTGTAATAATGCAAGTGATGGAATAATACATGCCCAAGCCAGTGGTGGTGCAGGAACAATCAATTATAACTTACTACCTACGAATGTAAACAATACTACTGGCAACTTTAATGGACTAACTGCGAATACCTATACCATAACTGCCACTGATGCCAATGGATGTAGTATTACGACCAGTATCATACTTATAAACCCCAACCCTGATTATTGTTGTAATACCGATTTCGGAAGTGCTAGTAATAAATTGTTTTTTGATAATACTACTGCAAGCAATTTTAGTACAAACCTTAATTTTACAAACTCATCTATTTTTATAAACGGTATTTATACTATTGACCAAAATATGAGCTTTACAGGGTGTACGTTTTTCTTTACTGCGAATTCAAAAATGATGGTGAATACAGGATATACGCTAACTTTAGATGACTGCACTTTGAAGGCAGGTTGTGGCACCATGTGGGATGGCATATATGCTAACGACCCTACATCGCAAATGGTGATTACAAATAGTACCATACAAGATATGGAAAATGGTGTTGTGTCGAGCAATGGTGCTAAGTTGAATATAGTAGAGAATACATTTATTGATAATTATGTGGGAATGCAGATAGTAAATTCGCCCATCGGTTATAATTTTTTAAATGGGGAATGTATCATACGAAAAAACACATTTACAAGTAGTGGTTTGTCTTTGCTACCTCCTCATAATATTAATCAATTCAAAGGTGAAATTGGCATTAGCATTCAAAAATGCCAAGAAGTAGAAGTTGGTTATATAGATGCAATAGCACCCAACCCAAGTGAAATGAATACATTTAATAACTTGTACAATGGTATATATTCAGTACCTGCAAAAGCAACGTTGGCGCAGAATTTGAAATTTTATAATAATACTTTTAGTGAAATAAAAGATGATACATATACTGGATTATACATCGAAAATCAAAAGTTGTTAAATGCCTATAGTTCGTTGGCAGTGGGGCGAAGGGGTGCTGGCATTTACTTTCAAAATTATGATGTCTTGGCCCTTGGTCTCCCTTTAAATTTGCACCATGCAACTATCATCCATTTAGATAATGGCGGAGAATTTAATGGCTGCGATAAAGCAATTATCGGACATTCTATTTCGGCAGAAATAAATGGAGTACACGTAAACAATACCATGCTTGGTTTGATGTTTACGGATGCCACTAACCAACAATATAGAATATACAATAATGCGTTACATGAAACTTTATTAGGCATACAATGTATTGGTGATATTGGAAATAGTAATTTATCGAATAATGAAATATTGACACAAAGCGGACCTATAATTACAGGGTATAATAACTTTGCCTTCCCAGTGGGTATAGATATCAAGAATGGGAATAATTTTAGTGTAAGTAATATTAGTTTGGTGAATAATCCAATTACTTTAGCGAGTATTTGTGGTGTAGGCATAAACCTTAGTAACACTGGTAAAAATTTATTAGCCTACAACAATACCATAGATTTAACTTCAACAACATCGGCAAGTGCTTATGCGAACTATACAGCAGCTGGTATTAATCTCAGTAATTGCAAAGGCAGTAATTTGGAAAGGAATACCATAACTGGAAATACCTCCTTACTACTTAATGCAAATCAAACAAAGGGCATACAGATGAATACCAGTAAAGAGTGTAGGTTTACTTGCAATGCCACAAACAAAATGCCTATTGGTTGGAATATAATAAGCAATTGTTATACTCCACCCGATCATGTGCAAGGTAATAGTTTTGATGCGCACTATATTGGTATGTTGTATAGGCATTTAGGTAGTGAAGGTACCTTGGGTAATATAGGCGATAACCAAAATGATAATAATAATGCATTTCATGGAACTAGTTATATGAGTGACCAAAACTATATTGGATATACCGATAAGATTTATAGAATGAGCGGATGTACATTGACTGGGCCAAATGATGTTATGTATACTAATACAACAACATTGAATTCATATTGTTCAATTTCTAATTGTAGTCCTTTATTTGATGCAATAACCTATGCTTGTAATATTCAAGCTAACCCTAGTGCAGATATTTACAGTTGTCCAATCATTCAAATAATAGAAGATGGAGGAGCAGATGATGAAAGTATCAATGAAAATTCAGCATTACTTGTAGCACAAAACAATATTACATATCCCGAATTTCAAGAAATTGCAAAATGGTTTGATGAGCGAAATGTTTATGAAGGTTTAGATAAAGATTCTATTATAAGAAATAGCAATATTATTTTCAATAACTTCTATTACGACCAACAACAAAAAAGTACAGATGAGATATTAACTACCAATAGAAATTTATCATCTTTTATTGATAGTACATTGGCAACAGATAGCACACAAATTACTCAAAGAATTTTGAATACGCAAACAAGTAATAATACAATAAGTACAACTAGAATTTACGAAGAAAATGAACATGATGTTAATGGCTATTATTTACGTTGGATAACAAAAGGAATTGATGATTTAAGTAGTACAGAAAAAGGAGACATTACAACACTTGCTTTGAGTTGTCCTTATGTAAATGGCACTGCCGTCTATAAAGCAAGAATGATAAATGCGAGTATGAACCCATTAATAGATTACAATGATTTATTGTTATGTAATGCAGCAGGAGTTTATAAAAATACTACGGGAACTGGATTGTTCGATGAGGAAAATAGTTGGCTGAATTCCATTTCAAATTCTACTATTAATAATGTTGTTGATAAAGTAATGAACCAAACTATTCAAGAAAATAAATTTGAAATTTATCCAAACCCTGCAAGTACAGTTCTAAAAATTGCCTATCAATTAAACGAATATGAGAATGGAGAACTTATATTGTTTGATATAATTGGTAAAGAGCAATTAAGAATTTCTTTATCTAATAAATCAAATAATGTCATTGTAAATATTCAAAATTTATTTAAGGGTATTTATACATACAAGTATGTTATAAATAATATTTCTAAAAGTACAGGTAAAATAACAATAGAATGAAGATGAAATATAAATTAATAATTTATTTATTATTATTGAGTAAAATATTATTTGCTCAAACAAATTTTGATAAGCAATGGATGAGTGGGGGGGGGTATAATTATAAAACTTCTTTTAATACAACACAAGCAACAAATATTTTAGCTTGTTCCACTAAATTTCGATATTTTTCAGGTGGACATTCTAATATATGTGATAGCAATGGTCATCTAATACTTTGTAGTGATGGGTATAATATATACGATAGTAATTTGAATTATATTGATGGCGGTGACACTTTGGTTCCAAAGCTTTTTTATAATGACCAAGATGGATTTAGTACTTATTCACAGAATTCAATTTTTCTACCATTCGATAGTGGTATTTATTATTTAATCACACCTGCGATGTCAGATGTTCACTATACAGATTATATAATTAATGCAGTGGCTGATAGTTTAAGTAGAGCTTGCTTTGATTTATTACTCTATCACAAAATAGATATGATGGCCAATGGAGGTTTAGGAAAAGTAGTACAAAAAGCTATTCCCCTATTAACTAATGTAAGAACAGACAGGGTAAGAATGATCGCATGTAAACATGCTAATGGTAAAGATTGGTGGTTGCTAAAGCAAGCGACAGATACGAATATGATATATACTTTTTTGGTAAAGCAAGACACTATTGAAGGACCTTTTATTCAAGGATTTGCAGAGCCACATTTTGGAAAAGAACGTGGTTGGGCAAATAATTATGGGCAAAGCGTATTTAATAAAGAAGGTACAATGTATTTTACAGGATGTCCATTTAACTCCAAATTATTTTATGCAAATTTCAATAGGTGTACTGGTATATTTTCTAATAATAAAGTAATAAATATCCCAATTGATTCTGTAGGTACATTTTACGAAGACCATACTTTTACAGGTTGTGCATTTTCAAATAATAGTCGGTTTTTGTATATTATTAAGGTTGGTAATATTTGGCAATATGATTTGAATGACCCTGATAGTAATACAGCATGGGTACGTATCGCTCAAAATTTAATTGATTTGCCGAATTATCAAGTATCTGTTTTAGCATATTTAGGTGCAGATCATAAAATATATATTGGAAATAAAAATGGGCTAGGGAATAATATGAGTGTAATAGATAACCCTGATGTGAAAGGAGTGGGTTGTGGCTTTTGTGCACAATGTTTTATATTTCCTAATATTGGAGTTCAATCTCCACCGTGTATGCCCAATTATGATTTAGGTGCAGATAGCAGTATTTGCTGGGCAGTGGGTGTGCATGAGGTGGTAAAAATAGTAGATGATTGGGTGGTATATCCTAATCCAAGTTCCAATAAAATCTTTATCAAAAATGCGAAATACCAAAGTAAAAAAGAATTGTATAATTCAGTAGGGCAATTGATACTTACAACTAAAGAAAATGAAATAGATGTGAGTAGATATGCAAATGGTATGTATTATATTCGAGCTGGAAACTTAACAAAAAAAATAATTATAGAGTAATATGTATTTATCTGTGCAATCCTTTAATCCGTGTATATCCGTGATTCAGACAAGTTGCCCTTATGTAAATGGTTCAGCAGTCTATAAAGCTCGTATGATATATTCATCTTTAAATCCATTGATAGATTATAATGATATGCAATTATGTAATTCAGCTGGTGTGTATAAAAATAGCACTGGTGAGGGATTATTTGATAATGAAAATAATTGGATAAATAGTTCATTTATTGAATCATTTACAGGAAAAAATAAAATTTATTCTGCTACTGATTTCCTTATTTATCCCAATCCAACTAACAATGAAATTAGAATTTCCTATACATTAAATAGTAATGAGAATGCGGAGCTTTTGATTTATGATATGTTAGGAATAACAAAAGTAAAAATTGAATTGAAGCCAGAAAATAATATTGTAGTTGTTCCAATACATTTTTTAAATGCTGGTGTTTATAGTTATCGTTATTTGATAAATAATGAACAAAGGGAAACAGGGAAACTAATTATTGAATAATGAAAACAAAATTTATAATATTCATATTTTTTCTTATCGTGCTTAAACAAGTAGACGCTCAAACAAATTTCAATCTTACTTAGTTTACAGGAGGTCCAACAACTTATAGATCTGATTTTTTAAGTTCACCAGTCGTAAATAGTATAAAGGACTTAATACATAATAGAAGAATAGGAGCAGGAGGAAGTAATATTTGCGATAGCACAGGGCAACTAATACTTTGTAGTGATGGCTATAATGTATACGATAGCAATTTGAATTATATTGATGGGGGTGATACTTTAGTTCCAAAATTAGAATACGTTGATAGAGATGGATGGAGTGAGTTTTCACAAAATTCTATTTTTATGCCATTCGATAGTGGTATTTATTATTTGTTTACACCTGCAATGAGCGATTCGCAATTTGTAAATTATGCACTTAGCCCTGATATTGATTCACAAAGCAGAGCTTGTTATGATTTATTACTTTATCATAAAATTGACATGAAAGCCAATGGGGGGGCAGGTAAAGTTATAAACAAGGCAGTACCCTTATTAACGAATGTAAGAACAGATAGAGTACGCATGATGGCATGTAAACATGCCAATGGCAAGGATTGGTGGTTGCTAAAACAAGCTACTGATACCAATATGATATATACATTTCTAGTAAAGCAAGACACTGTTGAAGGTCCATTTATACAAGGTTTTGCAGAGCCCCATTTTGGTAAAGAACTAGGTTGGGCAAATAATTATGGTCAAAGTGCTTTTAATGAGGAGGGGACTGTTTATGTTAGTGGCGCACAATTTAATACTAAATTCTTTTATGCCAATTTTAATAGATGTACTGGCATACTTTCAAACAATAAAGTAATCAATATCCCAATAGATTCAATAGGTACAATTTATGAAGATGGAACATTTGGAGGTTGTGCATTCTCGAATAATGGTAGGTTTTTGTATGTAATTAAAGTAAATAATATTTGGCAATATGATTTATTTGACCCTGATAGCAGTACAGCGTGGGTTCGTATAGCAACTAATATGTTGAATTTGCCAAACTATCAAGTATCTATTATTGCCTATTTAGCACCAGATAATAAAATCTATATTGGCAATAAGAATGGGCTAGGTAACAATATGAGTGTTATCGAAAACCCAGATGTGAAAGGTGTTGGATGTAATTTTTGTGCACAGTGTTTTATATTTCCTGGCGTAGGGGCTTCTTGTCCCCCCTGCATGCCCAATTATGATTTAGGAGAAGATAGCAGCATATGCTGGGCTGTGGGTGTGCATGAGGTGGTAAAAATAGTAGATGATTGGGTGGCATATCCTAATCCAAGTTCCAATAAAATCTATATCAAAAATGCGAAATACCAAAGTAAGAAAGAGTTGTATAATTCTGTAGGGCAATTGATATTTACCACTAAAGAAAATGAAATGGATGTGAGTAGATATACAAAAGGGATGTATTACATTCGTTGTGAAGGAATGAGCAAGAAAGTGATTATAGAGTAATAAATCATAGAAATCCTAAAATCAAAGAAACTTGTACTAAGCGCAGCCGATATAGAGCAACAAATCATAGAAATCTTAAAATCAAAGAAACTTGTACTGAGCGCAGCCGAAGTAAGAATGACAATGCATTCTCTCCAACAGGCAAATGACTATATTTCTATTTCCCCCATTCTCCTTTAAATTCGCTCTTCCATTTTTCAAAAGGAATACTCTTTTGTTTATTCCCAGCAATATACTTAATAATCATCTCAAACGTAGGAATATCAAGGTATCCAGGAATTGGTTGTTTGTTGGTAAAATTAGGATCAAATAAA
>CANJRV010000023.1 GCA_947476825.1 Bacteroidota bacterium
AACAATACGAATCAAAAAATGAGTAAAATTGAAAATAATTGGTACAGCTAAACAAGGGTAAATAAATTTGAATGACAGGCTCCACTTGAAATGAAGGGGCATTATTTATGAGAAATTTGAATCGGGTAGTTTTGCAATGGTCTTATAATATTATCTTATCCTTGGATGGCGTAATACTTCAAAAATATTTGAACCTCAAGCCTACAGAAGAAAATTTTAACATGCTAAGCAAAACCATGGATAGCACAGCGCGTGAGGAATTTAATTTAATACCACCAGTGCATTAGGAATGAATTAATCTTAGATATTTTTGTTATAACGAGATCCATCCTTGAATATTTTTTTCGTAAAAAATTATTCATGAAAAATTGCGAAATTGTAATTCCCAAATTTTAACAACCTGAATAAAAATTTATCCATTCAATTTCAAAATTAATTTTACCTTTCCTTTTTAAATTTTAAAACTAAAAACAATGGCAGAGTTATTTTATTCCATGGTACATGAATCTACCAATGAGGAAAAAGCAATCTTTTATAAAAAGACTTATTTACATGTTGCACTTTCATTACTCACTTTTATTGCGGTAGAAAGTTCACTCATAAAAATTGTCCCAGAAGAATTAATTATGGGCATGATGGGATCTCGAATGATTTGGTTATTTATCATCGGTGGCTTTTGGTTATTATCTATGGTTGCCAACAAATTCGCAATCTCCGCAGATCGAAATACACAGTATGCTGGACTTGGTTTATATATTTTAATCGAGTCTATTATTTTCCTTCCAATGATTTATATGGTGATGTATTTATCTGGCGGTGGTGCAGAAGTCATGATGGAAGCTGGCTTAATTACACTGTTTTTATTTGGTGGCTTAACAGCAGTTGCTTTTCTAGTTAAAAAAGATTTCTCCTTTTTACGCACAGGCATTATGGTTGGTGGATTTATCGCCTTAGGCTTAATCGTTGTCGGCGCCATTTTCGGATTCAATCTAGGACTATGGTTTTCAGTTGGTATGGTTGTATTAGCTGGTGCTAGTATTCTTTATCAAACCTCTCAAATTATTTATAAATATACCAATGACCAATATGTTGGTGCAGCTCTAGAATTATTCGCATCTATTATGTTGTTGTTCTGGTATGTGTTGCGAATACTTAGTTCAAGGAGATAAAATATCTTGCATATATTGCATATAAATAATCAAGTCGGAATATTATGTTCCGACTTTTTATTAAATTCAAAATAACAAATGCTAAATGATGAATGCTTCATTCTAACTTCTCAATACTAACTACTAACTTCTAACTACTAACTACTTTATGAAACCAATTCTAATTTTATGTGCATGCTTCACATTCATATTTCATCCAGCATACGCGCAAGACATGGCCTATGTAAAAAAAGTCGTTGATGATTTATGTTCGGTAAAATATGCTGGTCGAGGCTATGTAGACAATGGTGTAAACAAAGCAGCAGAATATCTAGAGCAAGAATTCAAATCCATCGGCCTAAAGAAATTCGATAACACGTATGTTCAATCCTATGCATTTCCTGTAAACACTTTCCCCTATCCTATTCATTGTTCGATTGATAAAAAAGAAATGAAAGTCGGTGCTGATTTTATAGTCGATGCAGGCTCAACACACCTCAGTGGACATTACAAATTATTGCATTATAATTTTAAAGATTCAGCGGACAAAGATTTGTTGCTTATAAAAATAAAACAAGGATTCCAATCTTCAGAAGCACTTGTAATGCGATTCGCAAATAGCAGAACCATGTCGGTTTGGGACACTTGTACTAAATATAAACACTTCCCCTCTTTCATTATTTATACAGAAGAAAAAAAATTAACGCATACCATCAATACGGAATTGGATGCGTATTCTTCCTTAGTATTCATGGACAGTGTGATACAACATAAAGAGTATATCGACATTCAAATGACGAATGAATTCATACCTAAATTTGCATGTAAAAATTTGATCGGATATATCAAAGGGAAACGAACAGATTCCTTTCAAGTTTTTTCTGCGCACTATGATCATTTAGGAAAGCAAGGTAGTGATGCCATGTTTCCGGGTGCTAGTGACAATGCAAGTGGGACCAGCATGATACTTTATTTGGCAAAATATTTCAAGAAGCACAAACCCGATTACAACACGGTGTTTATTTTATTTAGTGGCGAAGAGGCAGGTTTACTTGGATCGGAATATTTTACCAATTATCCAACATTCGATATCCTAAAAATAAAAATGTTGATCAATATTGATATCATGGGTAATGCTGAAAATGGCGTCACGGTTGTGAATGGTGATGTATATAAATCACAATTTAATTTGCTCACTACCATCAACGCAAAGAAAAAATATCTACCAGCAATTCATAGTCGAGGCAAGGCCCACAACAGTGATCATTATTACTTTTCGGAAAAAGGAATACCAGCCATGTTTTTGTATTCCATGGGTGGACAAGGTTATTACCATGATATTTATGACAAAGCGGATGCACTACAATGGACGAATTATGAAGGTGTTGCGCATCTTTTAATTGACTTCGTTGAAAAATAAGTACGATTATAGGCTAAAAAAAATGTTCTACCGAATAGCATCTTCATGGTCGTTGCATTGCGGCAACGATTGTAGTGGAAATCCTTTTTGCTGGATCTGCAGCAAAAAGATTGTAACGAAAAGCGTGAGTGCCGCCCAAATAATTCTGACTCAAAAATTAGAATAACCTGTTTTTTAATCCCCGTATTCTTGTGTGAATTAATAGCATATTTATCAAAGTTTTATTTTACTTTTAACCCATCAAAAAAGTAGAAAAAACTATGGCTTATAATTTATTGAAAGGTAAACGTGGAATTATTTTTGGCGCATTGGATGAAAAATCAATGGCTTGGCAAATCGCTCTTAAATGTCATGAAGAGGGTGCTGTATTTACATTGAGCAATGCACCGATTGCTTTACGAATGGGAAAAATTAATGAATTGTCTGCTCATTGTGGCAATGCCCTGGTGATTGGTGCAGATGCAACTTCCATCGAAGATTTAGAAAATGTTTTTACGAAAAGCATAGAACAATTAGGTGGTAAAATTGACTTCGTATTACACTCTATTGGAATGAGCCCGAATGTCAGAAAAAAAATTCCTTATACAGAAACAAACTACGAAAATTTCCAAAAGACCATCGATATTTCTGCTCTTTCATTTCATAAAGTGATGCAAACTGCCATGAAGTTAGATGCCTTGAATGAATGGGCTTCTGTTGTGGCGCTTTCTTATATCGCTGCGCAAAGAACTTTTCCTGGATATAATGACATGGCTGATGCGAAGGCTTTATTAGAAAGTATTGCACGCAGTTTTGGATTTCAATACGGTTTTGCTAAAAAAGTTCGAGTGAATACCATTTCACAATCCCCAACGCTAACCACTGCTGGTAGCGGGGTTGAAGGCTTTGATGCATTTTTCCATTATGCCGAAAAATTATCTCCATTGGGTAATGCCAATGCAGAAGAATGTGCAAACTATTGCATTTCCTTATTCAGTGACTTAACGAAAAAAGTAACTATGCAGAATTTGTTTCATGATGGAGGATTTTCCTTCACTGGTGTCAGTGTAGAATTAGTAGAACAAATCATGATGAATAAATAATGTATGGCAGATATAGATCTTGGATTCCTTTTTGCTTAGCACTTTGTACTTTTTTTTTCGCATGCAACAAAAAGACAAATGATCGAGGTCATTTCTATAGCTACCCTATCAATTCTTACTATGTAGGAACACATCCTACTGTTGGCGTGTCAGCGAGTGTTTATATCGTAGACAAAGAAAATGCGATTCAATTTCAAGTTCAACTTAAAGGTGGAATAGATACTAATGTGTACGAAGTTGCTATTCATTCCTACGATACCAATTCGACTTATGGATATGCCACTAATCCATATATTGATTTAGGAACCATACAAAATAATATTCCAATTTTCCTAGAAAGCAGTACCACTAATTACTCTGATTTTAGAGAAAAATTTAAAGGCTATATCGTGATTCATGACCCTCAAAATGTCAGTAAAGACATAACAAGTCAAATAATTTTCGGGAAGATTGGGAAAATGTGGTAAGGATTTTATTAAACAGAAAAGCTAGTCCCACAGCCACAGGTACTACTTGCATTTGGATTTTTAAAAGTGAAACCACGTGAATTTAATCCACCTTCAAACTCAATTTCCATACCAGTTAAATACATTTCGTGCGCATAATTGATAACCACTGGAATACCTTCAATTTCCAATTGCATGTCATTTTCTTGCTTATCGTCATACTCTAAAACATAGGTCATTCCACTACAACCGCCACCTTTTACACCTACTCGAAGAAATGGTTTCGTGGCTTGTTCTTGCAATAATCTTTTTAATTCTTGAATTGCATTCGGTGTGAATGATACTGGTAATGTTGCTGTTTCCATGTCTATAAAAAATTGTCTTAATTAAAAATAATATTCTTTGTCACTTTGGTTTTGTTATCTAATTGCAGCGTTACAAAATACATACCCTTCGCCAAATCCTGAATGGAAATGGTATATTGTTCTTTTGATTCATGGCTGGTGATTTTTTTAACTACTTGTCCAACAGAATTTTTAATGGAAATTTCTATTGTCTCAAAGTTCAAATTATTCAATCGAATACTGAATTCTTCATTCGCTGGATTTGGATATACAGAAACAGATGATGCTATATCGAATTCATTAATAGCTGTTGGGATGCGGACAGTAGAACGGATATTATCTATCACATTTTCCATGAAAGTCACTTGTCCTTTAGTAAAACTATTTTGGCAATCTCCAGAAGAATAATCCATATAATCTTCTACCATATCTGGCAAGTCACCAGTGGTTTCAATACAACTATTATTGCTCGCAATATTATTACAATTATCTTGTGATTCGCTTCCAGCTTCTGGCGTATCCGCAATACCATCATCCTCAAAATTTGCTTGACCATGACATGCACCACCATCATCACCCCAAATATGGCGCAAGCCTAAATAATGTCCAACTTCATGCACCAGTGTTTTTCCTCTGAATCCCCAAGATGCATAGCCATAAGGGTGTTTATTCGGACCACCTACATCCTGAAAATCTAGAACAACGCCATCATATCCAGGTATAGGTGCATTTCCACCGCCTCCCCAATTTGGAAGACCAGCAGGAGGATAAGCATAACCAACTAAGCCATCAACGCCATTGATAGTCAAGTCACAAATCCAAAGATTCAATTTAGTAGATGGAGAGATTGCATCGTCTCCTCCGTTTGCTGTTTCTTTTACATGATCAGGCATGCCAAAATTATTCGCATCAAAATTGGGTATTGTGGTAGTAACTCTTCTAATTTGATCTAACCAAAAACGAATCTTAGTAGCGCCAACTCTCGATTGATAAATAGAACGCATATTCGTTGTATCGGTGTTGGTTCTTCCATAACAACGATTTAGTTGATCTATTTGCGCTTGAATATAAACTTCCGGAATATCTTCTTGCCCATTTTTAGAAACTACATGTACCACCACTGGAATATAAACTATAGCAGCTCTTGTATTATTTTTATTTTCTGGAAATCTCATCGTCTTGAGTGCCTTCTCCAGACCTGGATATTTTTGATCCAATTCTTTTACATAAATGGCGGATCCGCATTTAGGCACTTTTTGTTGTGCGTGTAGAGCAATACTTACCAAAAGCAAGCAAACAGAAAGTAATAATTTTGATTTCATTGTATTATTTTAAGGAATTAATATTATTTTTTACAGTCTTCATTTTCTTTGATAAGAACTAATCGATTATTCTCGAAAAGTTTTTTCATCTTAGTCACAAAGGAATTTAAATTTTCTTGATTATTAGAAACTATACAATAATCTCTTTCCCCTTCTTTCCCCCAATTTTTTACAGAAAATTCTAAGGCGTTATTATTTTTTTGATTGAAATCTTTCATAGCTTTTTCAAAACTTGCAACCGCTTTTCCATCGCTGCCACTACCTCTACTCACAAATGAAACCACGACATGAAATGTCTGATGTTTTAATTTAGATTTAGCTGCTTTTATTGAATCTAATTTGCTTTGATTAGGCACACCTGGCGCACGAACAACTCGAACTGAATCCGCTTGCACAGGGGTAACTCTCGTTTTACGATGCTTGCGTTTCCTTTTGTGTGCATCCGCATTGGTAGGCAACATCAAAAAAGTCAATACAAGAATACTACTTAGTAAGAACAGTAATTTTTTCATTTTTAATGTTGTGATTATTCAAGGAGAAATTTAAAATATAATTACCTGAAGCCAATGCGCCTTTATTGAATGAAAAAACATTTTCACCAACTTTCGAACTTGATTTATATAAATTTTTAATTACACGACCATTCAAATCCAGTATTTTAATTTCTAACATCCCAGATTCTTTAAGTTGTAATTTTATAGTATAAATATCTTCTTCAATTGGATTTGGATATACTTTGACATCCTCATTCGGAGCAGCTATTTCAGTAGTTGCAGTTGGCCAGGATGTTGTGGTAATTTTCGCGAAATGATTTGTCCAACCATGTGTGGTATTTCCATACATACCAAAAAACCAAGCGGTAGGAATGGTAGCATTTAATACACGAGTCATACCAGAATAGTCGCCCCATCGTGTATCACCACCCGAAGCAGCAATATTCACATAACCCGTACCAGTTTTAATTTCTATTGGGTTAGAACTATTGAACCCATTATCTACGAAAATGGCTTTCATGCCAGGGAAAAAATTAGCGGATGAATAATTAAATCCAATAATAGTACCTTGATCATTGGCATCCCATCCCATAGATGCAATGGAAGGATAAGCACAATCCACATTGGAAATACCAATTAATTTGTGGTTAGTCAATTGCCAATTTGCTGATACTTTATTTAAGCGATTATAATTGATACCTGTAAATCCATTACTGACATCACAATGAAAAACAAAATGCAAAGTGCCATTCAAATAAAATGCATCCATACCTCTTGCATCTCCATTGTTTAAAGTGATAGTTGTCCCTTTTTGTTCTGCATTAGCTGCTGGTGAATAAGAGGCGATACCTACTATTTGTAAATTTAATTGAGGCGAATTATGAACAGAATTGGTTACTTCATATACCAACAAATTATTACCAGAAAAAGATTGATTATTTGTAATTAGGTACATATTATTTCCATACCCTCCTGTTTGACCATTAGATGCAGGCACTATAGTAAATGGATTATTGGAAATTGAAGTCCAAACAATTGCATCTCCAGTGACCAAAGAATTTCCTGCATAGCATTTCTTTTTATCTATTTGATAAATGATAGATTCTACATAGTTGAAATTATCATCAAAGCAATTGCCCGTTACAAATACATCTGCATTGGAAACACCCATTTTAGGATAATCGAACCATACGTTCGTAGCAACGCTACTCGGGTTTCCTGTAAATGCATAAAAATACCATCCTAAAGTTGGGTCGGAATTTTTAGAAAAAGCAAGTAATAATTGGGAAGAGGATGAATTACCAGCACAAGTCTGAGAAAAAACGATAAAGCGATCAGATTCTGGATCATAAAACACTTTCGGATCACAAATATCCGTAGTCAATAAAGTGCCATTGGATGGTGTTGCAAAGAAATTAGACAATGAAGTAATGGCACCAACACCAGCACCAGTCGAAGTATTATAGGTACGCATACTGCTATTAACGATAGCAATTAATTGTCCGTTTTTATTTACCGCAACTGAATTGTCAGGAGGTGTTCCTTGACTTCCTAATGCATTATATCCAGCCACCAAAGTTGGATCAAATCCACGAGTTTTATTTTTAGATTGCGGCTCTTCCACAGCGTCATTTTGATGTGCTTTTTTCAACAACATCTTCATTTCCTTAATATTTTCTAATGCCTTTGAATTAGAAGATTCATTTTCAGAAACGATGTGAGACAATTCAGGCTGTAGTTCGATGTCATCCGAAATTGGAATACCAAATCCTAAATAATGACCTTCTACATTTGATTTTTTACCTGCATTTTTTACCTCTTGAGCATGCAGTTGAATACATAAACAAAAAGAAGCGAATAGGATTAGTGATTTTTTCAAAATTATTTTTTTAACGTACAAATATAGGCATTTAGAAATATTTCCACCATAATATTATTCACCGCTATTCAACGATTTTGGAAGACAAAAAAAGCAAAGATTCTCCCCTAGCCTATCCCATTCTTCTCGGTAAAAATTGAAGACGACAACGATTAATGCAGAACAACTTTAAGTTTGATTTTATTTGATTTCTTTCTGCAATTAATTTCTACATTTGTATTATTCACAAAGGTTTATATACAAATGAAGAGCTTTGAAATTCCTGCCTTTTACAGAAGTCCATTAATAAGTGCAATCAAAAACAAACGGAAACAAGCGGACAAATTAAAAAAAGATTTTTCGCCAACGAAACTAGATTTTGGTGCTTTGGATATATACTTAGCCAGACATTTTGGATTCTGTTATGGTGTCGAGAATGCAATAGAAATTGCTTTTAAAACAGTGCAAGAAAACCCCGATAAACGCATTTTTTTATTGAGCGAAATGATACATAATCCACAAGTAAATGCCGACTTGGTTAGAAGTGGCGTTCGTTTTATTATGGACACGGTAGGCAATATGTATATACCTTGGAGCGAATTAGACAAAGAAGATATTGTGATCATACCCGCATTTGGCACTACTTTAGAAACAGAAAAAACGCTACTATCCATAGGTATTGATCCACTTCGCTACAACACAACTTGTCCTTTTGTAGAAAAAGTTTGGAATCGTTCGGAGCAAATTGGGAATAAGGGCTATACTATTATTATTCATGGAAAACCGAAACATGAAGAAACACGCGCAACCTTTTCGCACAGTAGCCAGAATGCGCCGTCCTTAGTTGTAGAAGATTTAGAGCAAGCCAAATTATTAGAAAAGTATATCACCAAAACGTGTGACCTCAATCTTTTTTATACCGAATTCCAAGGACAATATACAGAAGGATTTGATGTAGAAAAAGATTTGGAAAGAATTGGTGTAGTGAATCAAACAACCATGTTAGCCAGCGATACACAAGGTATTGCGGACTTTCTGAAAAATTGCATCACCGAACATTACCAACTTAAAGAAGATACCATTTCTGAAAGATTTGCAGATACTAGAGACACACTTTGTTATGCAACTAATGATAACCAAAGTGCAGTAAGAAGTTTATTACATATCGAAGCGGATTTGGCTTTTGTGGTGGGTGGTTACAATAGTTCCAACACTTCACACTTGGTTGAATTGTGTGAGGCAAAATTACCAACGTACTATATTGAAGATAATTCTAAAATATTATCACAACAAGAAATTTTGCATTTTGATTTACATACTCGCTTAGAAAAATTAAGTTTGAATTATTTACCAAACAATACAAAACCTCAGATTCTGATTACTTCTGGCGCTTCCTGTCCTGATGCTGTGGTGGAGAATGTCATTCAAAAGCTATTGACCTACTATCCAAATTCTTATTCTATTGAGGAGGTTGTAAGGAAGGATTCGCTTTAAAGGTAGGCTTTGGCTTCAAGGAAGGCTTCGCTTTGAGCGAAGCCTTCCTTGAAGCAGCTCCTTCCTCCTTTTTAAATAGAAAATAAATTCCTAACTCCTTATTTATATTTGAGAAATAAAGGCAAAGAATATAAGGAAGGCTTCGTTTTGAGTGAAGTCTTCCTTGAAAAAATAAATAAACTTAATCATGGAAAATAATAATCCAGTTCAACAAACTTTATTGATTTCTTTTTTAACGCTTCGCAAAACCATTGGCGTATTAGGCATTGCAATGCCATTTATTTTATGCATAGGAACCTTGCTCATAGGCCATTGCCATCAAATTCAAAACTCCATCAGCCATTATTATTATACCAATACGGGCGATGTTTTTGTCGGCATTTTATGTGCCTACTCTTTATTTTTAATTGCCTATAAAGGCTACGATTTGCAAGACAATATTGTTACTAGTATCGCAGGAGTATTTGCACTTGGTGTTGCATTTTTCCCGACCACACAAAATATAGATTGTGATTGTTCTGTCTTGCAATTGGCACCGATTCCGCTTCGCATTTCGGTTCATTATATTTCGGCCGCACTCTTCTTTTTATCACTCGCTTATATTTCTTTTTTCTTATTTACAAAAGGGGATAATAATCCAAGTCCACAAAAAAGGATTCGAAACCGTATTTATAAAATATGTGCAATAAGTATGTTGCTTTGTTTAATTCTTATTGCTATCATTCAAAATGTAGATTCCTTATCCAATCTTGTTACAGAATATAAACTCGTTTTTTTCTTAGAATCAATTGCATTATTTGCCTTCGGAATTTCTTGGCTAATCAAAGGAGAAATGATATTGCAAGATAAGGTGTAGATAAAAAACTGTTCGACATTTGCAATGTCGGACTGGTATCAGCGGTTTTGCAAACCGCATAGAAAAAGCAAAGTTTATATTATCATTTATTAAATCGAAGTTTAACTTTAACTTTTATACTGAAGGTATATGATATGTTAGTGAATAAGGATAATAATTCTTTCGATATTGACTCGGGATTGCAAATCCAGAATAGTGGACAAGCAAATTATTTCGTCAAGGATAAACATCAACCAATGGAAAAGTAAGTATATTTGATAAAATTTATATCATGCAAGTAGGACAAATAAAAGCGCAATTACACCAGTATATTGACCTAGCGCAAGAGCCCCAATTACAAGCTATTTATATTTTACTTGAAGAAAAAATAAAGGCATCTCAAAGTCGTATAAGCATAGAGGATTACAATAAAGAAATAGAATTATCCGAGAATGAATATAATGAAGTTAATTTTATTACACATCAAGAATTTATTCAGGAAACGAAGCAATGGTAGAGAGGCAATATAAAGTAGTTTGGAATACTACAGCTCGAAAACAAGTCAGAAAAATATATGACTATATCCTAGAAGACTCAGTCCAAAATGCAAAGAAAATATTAGCAGAAATTATTATTTCATCTGAAAATTACAAACAAACCCAGAACGTTTTGGAGAAGATAAGAATAAGAAAAACAATGATGGAACTTACCGTTATTATGAACTTTATCGTTACCGAATAGCCTTTAGAATATATCAAAATCATATCCGAATATTACGTGTAAGAAGAACGGAACAAGAACCTCTAACTTATTAGTTGATTAAGGCATTAAAAAAAACAATGTTCTGCGAAACGTCCTTCGTTTCTTAGTTTCATTCTGTTGCTTTCAGCAACATTTCTAAAGGTTCATTAATAAATATAAATCACCATGCTAGTCCACGATGAACTAGGACTATAGCTGGCGCGGGTTTGCAACCCGTGTCCACTTCATTCTTTTTATGCAATTGCAAACAAAAAAAACAAATCCCTACTTCCCAAAGCGCAAATGCTTACCTAAGTATACTGCATTACTTCCTAACTCCTCTTCAATACGAAGTAGTTGATTATATTTTGCCATCCTATCGCTACGTGAAGCAGAACCAGTTTTGATTTGACCACAGTTTAATGCAACCGCCAAATCCGCAATGGTCGTGTCTTCCGTCTCACCGCTACGATGACTCATGATGGTATTATACCCTGCAAATTGTGCCATCGTAACCGCATTAACGGTTTCAGATAAAGAGCCGATTTGATTTACTTTTACAAGCAATCCGTTTGCAATATTTTCTTTAATTCCTTTTGACAAACGATCTACATTGGTTACAAATAAATCATCACCAACTAATTGTACTTTATCACCAACTGCTTCGGTCAACATTTTCCAACCTGCCCAATCATCTTCAGCTAAGCCATCTTCAATAGAAACAATTGGATATTGCTTACACCATTTTTCCCAAAACTTCACCAACTCTTCGCTCTTCATTTTTTTGCCGCTCGATTTTTTGAATACATAACATTTTTGTTTAGAATCCCACAACTCGCTGTTTGCAGCATCCATAGCAATTACAATTTGCGAACCCGTTTTAAATCCTGCACTTTGAATTGCAGTAAGCACTGTTTCAATTGCCTCTTCATTGCTTTGTATATCTGGTGCAAAACCACCTTCATCACCAACATTTGTAGAGTATCCTTTTTTCTTTAATACACTTTTTAAGGTATGAAAAATTTCAGTGCCCCATCGCAAACCTTCACTGAAACTTTTAGCACCAACAGGCATGACCATAAATTCTTGAAAATCAATTTTATTATCTGCATGTGCACCACCATTCAAGATATTCATCATTGGTACTGGCAATGTTTTCGCATTGGTTCCACCAACATATCTAAACAAACTCATGCCTGATTGATCAGCCGCAGCCTTAGCAGCAGCAAGACTTACAGCAAGAATTGCATTCGCACCAAGTTTACTTTTATTTGGCGTTCCATCTAATTCAATCATGGTTTGATCTATACTTGGTTGATCATAAATATCTAAACCAATAATAGCGTTATTAATGGTTGAATTAATATTTTTGACTGCTTTCAAAACACCTTTACCCGAATACATTTTCTTATCTCCATCACGCAATTCCGCTGCTTCATGTATACCTGTACTCGCTCCTGAAGGAACAGCAGCTCGTCCCATAAAACCTTCATCGGTATAAACCTCCGCTTCAACAGTTGGGTTTCCACGAGAATCTAAAATTTGTCTTGCATGTACATGTGTGATAATACTCATATTTTTTTCTTTCGTTTAGTTGGGCGCAAAAGTAATAATTTTTGATTTAATTATTAAACTGAATTGTATCATGAATACATGTATAAAGGGAATGGTTGCACCTCATTATCCACTTGCAAATGGCCTTGGATAGTTTGGCGTTAAAAAAATGGAATGATCGGCGAACAAATCGTCCCTGTCTGAGCAACCGACGCAGGAGGATTGTGAGTTTGGACGATTTGCCTTGAGCATGAACATTTTTTAGCTAAACTATCCACAGCCTTGACTTTTTGGTTCTTTTGTGTCAAGACAAAAGAACAAAATATCATTATGCGCAGGAGTTTGTAGTACACTCTTATACTCTCGTTTCAAATCTTATTCATCCTCTTTATTTTTAGAAACTTGATTTTCGAAATTAATTAATGGCAATTGCCCCTCTTGAATTTTATCTACAATTCTATAAATCGGATACACATTAAATCTGGTTTCAGGATAAGGCGAATGTTGATATACAAATTCTAATTGTTTACTGGCACTATTCGCAAAGGAAGTGTCTGCATTTCGTTTTTGCTCCAAAGCAGCTTTTACATTCGGATTTTCTTTTAAAAAATTACTCGCAATTTCTTCAAAGGAATAGTCACTGTATCCTTCTTTTTGCACTAGGATAGGATCAAAATAATTCCATGCAAAATAACTGTCATTCCCTTGAGGCTCTAGCACTTCAATAATAAATCTTCTAGCGGCTTGATCTAATGGAATATAAATATCACCTGCTTGTAAATGAATTGCTTGTATGGCTTTTTCCACTTGAACGGATGAATTCATATGATGACCTTCATACGCTTTGGGTGAAGATTTATAATCGACAATTTTATACACTTCTGCTGAAATGGTTGCAGTGTCTTCTATCTCTTTCATCTCTACTTGATTTAATGCTAATAACTCAATCACCTTCCACCAAGACTTCGGAATGATATATCCATTTGGCGCAATAACACTTGTACTGGGGATGAAATAATTATAAAATTTTATTTGTTCTGTGTAAGGTTCATTGTGATCATAGTAATGCACTGGCAATCCAGACACTTCACTTTTTATTTCTTTATAAACATAACCATTAAAATTAATTTCAGAATAACGTCTTTCATCTGCTTGCCAATTCAATGGAAACATACTTTGTTTCAAACAAGCTACTTGGCTTTTTTTACGCATATCCAATATCTCATCATGATGTGTAGATGCATATTGCATGATACTCTTCATTAATTGATAAGTTGCGTCCACGCGCTGTGGGTAAGGCTTTAGCATATGCGTTTCAATGGTAAATGCAAAAGTTTGAAACATGGCTGCATAACCGCTGCTGTATCTTGGACTATCAAAAAATTGTGTCCAACCAGTGCGTGCATCTTTGTCCCAAGCATTCACATATGGTATCATTGGATAATTTTTTTGTTGCATATCACGAAACAAAGCAGGTTCAAATTTATCGTTTAAATAGGTCCCCATTTCATTTCCCAATTTTTGAGATTGTGTAGTAGCCAATGTGATGATGTGTTGGTAGTCTGCACCATCACTCACATGATTATCAATAAAAATTTCAGGACTTAGCCAATGAAATATTTCTGCAAATGATTTGGCTTCTTTGCTATCCGATTTAATAAAGTCGCGATTCAAATCTAAGTTTTGTGCATTCCCTCTTGCGCCAAAAGACACTGGTCCATTTTGATCTGGTCGATTAAATTCACTTCTTAATAATGCGCCACCAATATTATAAATCGGTATAATTGCCAAGGCAATATTATCAGGTAAATCTGTTTCATTATTTTCAATGCTTTTTGCTAAATCTCTGACCAACATCATGCTTGCATTTATACCATCTGGTTCACCAGGATGTATGCCATTATTGATAAAAATGACTATTTTATTTTTTGCATGCCATGCATCTGCTTGGTGTTTTGCATCCCGTGATAAAGTAACGAGATGCAATGGAATACCAGAGTCTGTTTCCCCCCAAGTACTCATTTTGACGCAATCATATTTTTTATCTAAGGCTTTATAATAGGCTATACATTCTGCATACGTTGCGGTATAATTTTTGCCATTTTTTTCATAGGGTGTTTCTTGTGCATCGCTTTTATTAAAAGTGAAAAGCATACTTATCGAAAAAGCAAGTGCAATAAAAAAATTTGTTTTGATGACCATTTTGATTATTTCATTTAGGACAACAAGGTAATTAATTTGTAGATAAATTTAGAAATCTGTTTGATGCAATGAGGCTGAGATGTGTGTGTCGATTTATTTTGCTCAAAAAAATTAAATTCTAAAAGTTGAATTTCGTTAACTTTGGCACATGAAGATGGCGATACAATATTTAAATGATTCACATGGGACAACTCAGGCTGTTCAACTTCCAATATCTGAATGGGAAAAAATACTTGGAAAAATTAAAAGGTACGAGCAAACATTCAAATTAAAATCAGATTTACAAGAAGCATTTGATCAAGTTTCTTCAATGAAGAAATCAAAAGGTAAAAAGCAAACATTAAATGAGTTTTTAGATGGGCTTTAAAATAATTCCTACAGATAAATTTAAAAAGGAAGCAAAAAGACTTATACGGAAATATCCTTCAGTTAAAACTGAATTAAGAGAATTAGAAAATATATTATTAAATTCTCCAGACCATGGCAAGCCATTAGGAAACAATACATTCAAAGTAAGAATAGGAATAAAAAGTAAGGGTAAAGGAAAAAGTGGAGGTGGAAGAGTGATAACTTATCTTGTGACAGAAAATCAAGAAGTATATTTAATGTTGATTTATGATAAGTCAGAATTTGAATCCGTTAATAATAAAATTATAGCTCAATTAATTGAACGAATTATCATGGATAAGAAGGACCTCCCTTAACAGCACACAAGCCTAATGCGGGCTTTGGGAATAATTAAACTTTAGGAATTCTATGCAACATTTATACTTTTAACAAGCTGAGATTCTCGATTGCCATCCATTCAAAAATAAAAACTAAGCCCCTTGGAGATTTAAAATCTCAAACTGCCATTAATGGATTTACAATCCACAAAACAACGCCACTAAAGTAGGTATGTTATAAGCAGTTCTACACACTACCCTATCCGCACATTCCACCTTCAATGAAATGTTTCCATGTCTAAAAACAAGATTACAGAAGAGATATCCCCTGTTCGCATCTATTTCATACATCAAATAGAACAGCCATTTCCTAAACCACAATTCCTAAACAAATTACTAAATAGTCCAACCAGGATATAATGGAAAACCATGCATGAATTCATTGATCTCTGCTTTCACACGATGTATAATTTGTTCATCATCAGGATGCATCAAAATAGTATCTATCCAATGCACTAAAGTTTCCATGTCTGTTTCTTGCAAACCACGTGTAGTCAAGGCTGGTAAACCAATACGCATACCCGACGTAATGAACGGCGATTTATCATCATAGGGAACCATATTTTTATTAATGGTGATGTCTGCCTTCACCAAAGTGTTCTCTGCTTTTTTACCAGAAATATTTTTGTTTCTTAAATCGATGAGTAATAAATGATTATCGCTTCCACCCGATACAATATCGTAATTTCTGTTGTTAAATGCCAATGCCATGGCTTTGGTATTGCGCAATATTTGTTGAGTATATTCTTTAAATTCGGGTTGCATAATTTCAAAAAATGCCACAGCCTTCGCTGCTATCACATGTTCGAGCGGGCCTCCTTGTGTACCTGGGAAAACAGCCAAGTTCAATACATCACTCATCATTCTAATTTCTCCTTTTGGATTGGTTAAACCCATCGGATTTTCCACATCGTTCTTCATTAAAATAATACCACCTCTTGGACCTCTTAAAGTTTTATGTGTAGTTGAAGTAACGATATGGCAATGTTCAAAAGGTGAACTTAACAAGCCAGTAGCGATAAGCCCAGCTGGATGCGCCATATCACACAGTACCAATGCATTTACTGAATCTGCAATAGATCTTATACGAGCATAATCCCAATCTCTACTATAAGCAGATGCGCCACAAATAATCAATTTTGGTTTTTCTGCTAATGCTACTTTCTCCATCATATCATAATCGACCAAGCCATCTTCTTTTTTTACACCATAAAAAAATGGTTGATACAATTTACCCGAAAAATTGACAGATGAACCATGGGTTAAATGTCCACCCATACTTAAATCGAGACCTAATATTTTATCTCCTGGTTTGAGCAAAGCCAACATCACTGCGGCATTGGCTTGTGCACCTGAGTGCGGTTGCACATTAGCATATTCTACATTAAATATTTTTTTCAATCGATCAATGGCAAGTTGTTCGCTCTTATCCACTACTTCGCAGCCACCATAATATCTTTTGCCAGGATAACCTTCTGCATATTTATTCGTCATCACATTTCCCATGGCGCGCATCACTTGCTCACTGGTAAAATTTTCGGAAGCGATTAGTTCCAATCCATGTTGTTGTCTTGCAAATTCTTCTTTAATAATCTGGAATATTTCAATATCCTGTTGCATATTTGTTTTCTATTTTAGCGGTTAAAGATAAAAGATATAAATTTGATTTTTTTAAAACGAACAGTAAATCTAAAATCAATTGCAAATTGTATAGATTAAACTAAAAATGTGATGAGAAAAATGATCTTTACCGATCGATGTATTGCGGCAACGATTGTAGTGGAAATCCTTTTTGCTGGCCCTTGCAGCAAAAAGATTGAAACGAAAAGCGTGCGTGCCGCCCAATCCTGTAGCATTAATTTTTTCAAAAAATACGCTACACCATACATCTCATAATAAATTTAGTATAAACGTTCAATATAAACCAAAAAGAAAAAAAGCAATTATGAAAGTAATCATTCCAGTAGCTGGGGCAGGTGCCAAATTAAGACCACATACCTATACCCAACCAAAACCCTTAATACCATTGGCTGGAAAAACAATTTTAAGTTTTATCATAGATCAATTTCTGGATAATGGGCATCGTGAGTTCATTTTTATCATTGGTTATTTGGGAGAAAAAATAAAAAATTATGTGGAAGAAAAATACCCAGATATAGAAGCCACCTTTATTGTTCAAAGTGAAAGATCTGGAACAGGACATGCTATTTATTTAGCAAAAGATAGTGTTGCAGCCGATGAGGAAGTACTAATTGTATATGGAGATACCATTTGTGATTATGATATCGCATCTGTATTAAAATCACCTATCTCTCTGGTTGGAGTTAAAAAAGTAGATAATCCTATTGAGTTTGGGGTTGCAGAATTATTGCCGAATGGCATGATTAAAAATTTAGTAGAGAAGCCAAAAATTCCGAAATCAAATTTAGCATTAGTAGGTATTTATAAAATTAAAGAGAGTGCTGTTTTATTTGATACCATAGAAAATGATTTTCGTTCTGTAGAAAATTTAGAAGATTATCATCTCACCAATGCCATCGACACCATGGTGCGCAAAGGCATACAAATAGGCACTTTCCAAGCAATCAATTGGTTTGATTGTGGCAAAAAAGAAACCTTATTGGAAACCAATGCCATCTTATTAAATAAAGTAGAATACGCTTCGGAAGAAATTCCTTTTTTTGACAATACGATTATTGTTCATCCAGTAAGTATAGCAGAAGGTTGTTCTATTGAAAATAGTATTATTGGTCCAAATGTAACCATTGGAGAAAAGGCAGTCATTCGATCTTCCATAATTAAAGATTCTATAATAGGCTCTTATTCGGTTTTGGAAAAAGTAGTTTTACATTCTTCGCTTATTGGAAGCGATGCTTTTGTTTGTGGCGCAAGCCAGAGTTTAAATATTGGAGATAATACAGAAATAGATTTAAGTTAAATACATTTGATTGATGATTCATTTTGGAAAATTTACAGCAGACAAGCATTCGTTCGATAATCGAATAACCAATTTATTTGGTATACAATATCCAATTATTCAAGCCGGTATGATATGGGCTTCTGGATGGAAATTAGCATCCGCTGTAAGTAATGCTGGCGGGCTCGGATTAATTGGTGCTGGTAGTATGAATCCTACCATTTTAGAAGAACATTTGATCAAATGTAAAGCGGCAACGGATAAACCATTTGGTGTAAATCTCCCACTACTCTATCCGAATGTAGATCAGCAAATTGATTTGATTATTAAACATCAAGTGCCAATTGTATTTACCTCGGCAGGTAATCCTAAAACTTGGACCAACATCTTACAAAGCAATGGCATCAAGGTGGCGCATGTAGTGTCCTCTGCAAAATTTGCGCTTAAATGCCAAGACGCTGGTGTAGACGCCGTTGTAGCCGAAGGATTTGAGGCTGGCGGCCACAATGGAAGAGAAGAAACAACCACCATGTGCTTGATTCCTTCCGTGCGAAAAGTATTAGATATTCCTTTAATGGCTGCAGGCGGCATTGCAAACGGAGCGGGTATGTTGGCCGCAATGGTACTCGGCGCCGAAGGCGTTCAAATTGGATCCCGATTTGTGTGTTCGGAAGAAGCATCTAGTCACCTTGCCTTCAAACAAAGAATTATTGCGGCTCAAGAAGGCGGAACGGAATTGGTATTAAAAGATTTGACACCGGTTCGACTTCTAAAAAATGAATTCTATGATCAAGTAAAACAAGCAGAGAACGATTGCGAATCTGTGGAACAATTAAATGCATTATTAGGGAAAGGTAGAGCGAGGAGAGGAATGTTTGAAGGCGACATGATAGAAGGCGAATTAGAAATTGGGCAAGTTGCTTCCTTATTGCATGATATAAAACCCGCTGCTGAAATTGTAGATACAATTTGGATGGAATTTTACAACCTAATTGAAACATTACGCAGTAAAATTTAACTTAATTGTATTATTTTTGAAACCTATATGAAAATAAAAAATATTATTTTACTCTGTATACTATGCGCGCCATTCATAGGGCTTGCGCAAACTGGCGGAAACTCTGGAGTTAGTTCAGGTACAGATCAGAACGCAGGTAATAGCCAAAATTCTGGCTCCAATCAAAATACAAATTCAGGTTCACCTTATTATCAAAACCCTTATGTGAACCCATATAGCACTAATCCTTATGTAGATCAAAGTCAACAAAGTAATACACAAAATAACAAATCAAATAATAATACCAATCCGCCGCCAAAGACAGACCAGAATGCTATTCCAACGACTAATTTAAATTTTCAAGATTTAAATAATATGTCAAAAGCAGAGCAACAAAAGAAATTACAGGAGCAGTACAAAGATGATCCTGAATATATCAAATACCTAAATAGACTTAATCCAACTCAAGACGAAGAATTACTTTCCAAAAGTAAATTATTGCGTGACTCATTGAAAACGAAAGATGTATACGGAATCAATTTCTTTAGTAACAATGCCTTTGAATTATCAGACCGAACGCCTACTGCTCCGCCATTAGATTATAGACTTGGGCCTGGCGATGAAGTCATCGTCTCTCTATGGGGTAATGCAGAATTGCAACAATCCTATTCTGTTGCAAAAGATGGTTCTATTTTTCCAAGGTTGGTTGGCAAAATATTTTTGCAAGGAATGACCTTTGAAGTGGCGAGCAGAATTATCGCTTCTAAATTTAAAAAGATAGTTCCAGAAAGTACCAATATCGATGTCCAAATGGGCAAGCCTCGTACCATCAAAGTGACTATTGTTGGTGAAGTAAAAAAACAAGGAACTTATACTATCTCTGCGTTCAATACCGCACTTAACGCGCTATACAGAGCTGGTGGCATTACAGACATTGGCAATTTGAGAAAGGTAGAAATCAAACGAGATGGACGAACCGTCGACATTTTAGATTTATATAAGTACATGCAAAAAGGCAAGTTGGCAGAAGAAATTTATTTAGAAGACAATGATTATATTTATGTGGATGTATATGATAAAATAGTTTTTGCGGATGGTAATTTTAAACGTCCCAAGTATTATCAATTAACCAAAGAAGAAGGTCTACGCGATTTATTAGAATTAGCTGGTGGTCCATCATCGAATGCTAGAAGTTCATTGATACACATTAAAACGGTAGAGAATGAAGAAGAAAGATCTCTGGATATCCCATGGAAATTATTTAATACCAACAAGGAAGATGATTATATTTTAAACGACGGTGATGTGGTTAATTTAAAGCCGATTAATGAAGGATTAATTAATATTGTAAAAGTAGAAGGTGCGGTAAATTATCCAGATGAATATGAAGTAAAACAAGGGGATCGAATTTCAGATGTGATTCGAAATGCGGGTGGCATTAATTCAGCCACCTATATGCCGAGAGCCTTTTTGTTTAGAGGCTCCAACCCAATTGAATCTGAAGCACTAAAGGTTGATTTAACTAATTTAGAAAATAATCCAAAAGAAAATTACTACGTTAATCCTGGAGATAAAATAAAAATATTATCTAATAAAGATTTTGATCAACAGTATTCCATTGAAGTAATAGGAAATGTCAGAAAACCTGGCAAAATCCCTTATTACAAAAACATGTCTTTAAAAGATGTTTTGTTATTATCAGGCGGGCTTAAATTGGATGCTGAAAATGGACGAATTGAAATATCGAATATTGTCGACTCTGTTAATAAGTACAATATTAGAACTTCTGGAAGTAGCGTAAAGTCCATTGCAATCAGCTCTAATTTAGAATTAGATGAGGCTTCAGAAAAAATAAATATTAAACCTTTAGATAGAATATACGTAAGAAAGAAAACAGAATTCTTGTCTCAAGAACATATTACCATTCTCGGTGAAGTTGGCTATCCAGGCGAATATGCGCTTATTGAAAAAAATGAACGCCTTTCTTCTGTTCTCAAACATTGCGGAGGTACACTTACCACTGCATTTCCTGAAGGGACAAAATTATTTCGAAAAAAAGTTGGCGCTGTTGTCATCGATTTACCAGAAGCGATACGCAATTCAGGTTCTAAAGCAGATATCATTTTATGCGATAGCGACCTCATTATTGTTCCAACTTTTAATGATATTGTTTCGGTACGTGGTGAAGTTCAATCACCCATCAATATGAAATTTGATAAATCTATAGATAAATTAACCTACTACATAAGTGCATCAGGTGGTTATGGCGAAAGGCCTTGGAAAAATAGAATTAATGTTCAATATCAAAATGGTCGTATCAAAAACACCAAAAGAATTTTATTTGTAAGAAAGTTCCCACATATCAAAGAAGGTTGCGTGATTAATGTTCCACAAAAGCCTAAAAAAGAAAATGACACTAAATTTTCAGAAGTTTTTTCCTCTACACTTACTGCTATCACTTCTGTTATCACCATCATTTTCTTAGCAAAACAATTAAAATAATTTTCCATTAAAAGCACCATCTAATTTGCCAAGTACATTACAATACCTTAAAGAAATTGCGACTATAGTAAAAAAGTATTTTCTTATTCTGTTTACAATTTCCACCATTATTGCCGTTGCCGTATTTTTATGGGTGAAAAATATTCGTGGCTATAATGAAACTTATTCAAAGATTTTTCCATTATCCATTAATAAATCTGCCTCAGGACCTTTGGACGCCATAAAATCTCAATTTGGCATTTCGGACAAAACAGATTATGATAAGATTTATAATGTGAATGAACTTGTGAATAGTAAAACCATTTCTAATTTGGTTGTGAAGGCTAGTCCAAGCAATAAGCAATATCCAAACTTTGCGCATTGGATTATTGAAGATTATAATTCTGGAGTTCCATTTTATCAATCTAAAATTGTCTTAAATCCCAAAGACTCAGGCGCCTATTACTTTTCTGCCGCCAACATTTTATTAAAGAACACTTCTATAGTTTCTGAAAAAACAGATTTCACTTCCATCAACACGAAGGCTTATGATAAAGAACTAGCGAAAGAATTGAATTTGACTATTTTGGAGCAATTATCTAAGTATTATATTTCCTTATCCACAGAAAAACCACGTAATGATTTAAGTAAAATTAAAATTATGCGTGATTCTTTAAAGGAAGAATTATACGCCATTGAGCGAGCAGTTGCTGGCTTTCAAGATGCCAATCAAATGTCCGTAAAGTATTTGAATAATATACCACAAGCGAAATTATTAAGAACACGAATTGAAGTAGAACAACTCTATTCTACCACTTCCGCAGCCTACCAAAATGCACGTTTCAAACTCTTATCCGAAAGTCCAATTTTTCAAATTTTAGATTACCCAGGTGAGCCTTACGATTTTATTAAACCATCTTCCAAAAATTATGCAATCGGGGCTTTTGTAATTTCCTTTATTGTATTAATGCTGTTCTCTTGTCGAAAGTTATTTTGGAAAATGATACTGGAAGAATTAGCCAAATCTTAATGGTATTTCAACCATTTTATCACTTCCTTCCAAGTTACTTTTTTGCCATACATAAGAATTCCTGTTCGATATATTTTTGCGCTTAACCAAGTCATCAATAAAAAGCCCAAAACCAATAATGCCATGGATACAATGATTTGCCAAGTTGGTACGTCATAAGGAATTCTTGCAAGCATTACAATTGGCGAAGTGAGCGGAAACATACTTCCAAAAAGCGCTAGTGAACTATTTGGGTCTTTTACTGTGCTTGCCATAATAATGAATCCAAAAATAATAGGCATCGTAATTGGCAGTGTTAATTGTTGTGCTTCTTGTGGATCTTCATTCACAAGGCTTCCCACCGCCGCAAACATGGCAGCATACAGAAAATATCCTCCTAAAAAATAAAATAGAAAACAGCCTATAATAAGTCCCCAATTTTGCCCCATAATGGTAGCATACATTTTAGCATTTTCCGATTGAGATATCACTTGCATCGTATCATGTACATTCGCCATACCAGCCATTGCCATCGGCATGGCGGGTTGTAAACTAGGGATAAATAATGGTAACGCAACCTTAAATAATAGGAGCAAAATAAACCATAAGCTAAATTGAGTAAGCCCCACAAATGCAATTCCGATTATTTTACCCATCATGAGTTCAAAAGGTCTTACGCTGCTAATGATAACTTCAGCTATACGATTTGTTTTTTCCTCCATTACGCCACGCATCACACCAGCACCGTAAATAAAAATAATGATATAAATAAGAAATCCCATCACATATCCAATGACAGAAGCTATTTCGGAACTAGTCTCTTGGTGATTATCCAAATTATAGCTCTTTACTAAAATAGTACTTTTATGGATGCTGTCAATTTGCAATTTATTAATTCCAGCATCTTGCATTTGTTTGACTTGAAATATATTCGTCAATTCATCATTGATATACTCCTTGGCTATCAAACTAACGCCACCATTCTTATACAAAATAAAACTATCTGGTTGATTATTTTTGAATGGATAAATATGCAGAAAAATATCTGCATTCGTTCTGGACAAAACGGTGTCAATCTTTTCATCCAAGCCTAGATTCACATATTGAATCTGAAACGAAGAATTCCCTTTTATCTTTTGCGTAAAAACACCAGACTCATCGTAAACAGAAATTAATTGTTTTTGCTCCGTAGTGGAAGCAAAATAAATTACGGTTGAAATCAATCCACTCGTTAATAAAGGAATTAATAAAGTGGTAATCAGAAATGATTTTTTCTTAACCCTTGACAGGTATTCTCTCTTGATGATTAGCAATATTTTGTTCATACTTATCTATTATGATTAACGATCAAATTTTCTACCTGCAGTTCCTTCCACTTCCTGAATAAATATTTCATGTAAAGAAGGTAGTATTTCATTGAAATTAAGAATATCGAATTGATGATCTAAGCAGTATTGTAACACCTGCCTATATTCCTTTTTATCCTCAAAGCGAAGGACAAATTCATTCCCATTATTAGAATGAATAAATTTTGTAAAAGGCTCTAAATTGCCATCCACAACTAACTTGTATTCTCCCAATTTGAATCTTTGTTTGATTTCAGGCACTTGGCCCTCTAAAATTATTTTACCTTGGTTTATTAAAACAATATGTTGGCATATTTCTTCGACTTGTTCCATTCGATGGGTTGAAAAAATAATGGTTGTGCCTTGCTTTGCTAATTCAAATATTTCATTTTTGATTACTTCGCTATTCACTGGATCTAATCCACTAAATGGTTCATCTAAAATTAATAATTTCGGTTGATGTAAAACGGTAGTAACAAATTGCAACTTTTGACTCATTCCTTTGCTTAGGTCTTCCACTTTTTTATTCCACCAACTCTCCATTTCTAACTTCTGAAACCAATATTTTATTTTTGCCAACGCATCCTGTTTACTAAGTCCTTTTAATTGCGCTAAGTACAATACTTGTTCTCCAATTTTCATTTTTTTATACAAGCCTCTTTCTTCTGGCATATAGCCAATAAGACCACTATGTTTTACCATATTAAAGGGCACTTGATTAAAAAGTATTTGTCCTTCATCAGGCATGGTAATACCCGTTACCATGCGTAGAATACTACTTTTACCAGCACCATTTGGTCCAAGTAAACCGAAAATAGAGCCTTGAGGTACAGTAAAACTAATATCATCTACTGCTTTTTGTGTAGCATAATATTTTTTTAAATGTAAGAGTTGAAGCATTGTAGTTAGAAATTATTCGTGAATCTAAAAATAGCTATTGAACTTATCAAAATTATTTTATGATTGGTATAATTCCTGCTATCGTCGGAGTATAAAAGACAAAAACTAAACTAATAAAAAAAATAGCAGGCCCACTACCCTGTTTACAATGTAGCATTAAGCATTCATCTCACTTACCTGATCGTTCCATTCAAGAATAAAGTTATTTCTACCCTCACCGATAAGTATAGATAAATAATTTTGCTGGACTAATTCCAATAAAGACAAAAAATTGAATATGGCATGAATCCTAGTCTCGCATGATTGAAAAATTCTTTCAAAAGCAATCTTTTTTTCTCGCTTAGTCCAATCTATAATAAATTCACGTTGCCCTTCCATTGTATAATTATATTTTACAACAACATGTTGTGGATTGGCAAGCCGACTATTCATTCTCTTTATCACCTTTTCATAACTCTGAAACAATTTAAAAATAGTAACTGTTTGCATTTCAGTTCCTTCACTCATGGTTTCACCAATTTGTACTAGTTCTGAAACAACATTCCCTCTTTTAAATTGCAACATTCTATCTGCTTCCATTAATTTAATTTCTTCAGCAGCTTCCTTGAATCTTTTATACTCTAAAATTTTATCAATCAATTCCTTGCGCGGATCTATCTCGTTACCTTGTTCATCCATTTCTTTTCGTGGCAATAACATTTTTGCTTTGATGCGAATTAATGTGGATGCAAATAATATAAACTCACTGGCTAATTCGATATTCAATTCTTCTAATGCTTTGATATAAGCCAAGAATTCCGTAGTGATTTTAAAGATTGGAATATTCTGAATTTCAATTTCATCTCTTTCAATGAAGAAAAGTAGCAAATCAAAAGGGCCTTCAAAAGTTTCTATTTTAATATTATAGGATGCAGTACTAGTAGCCATAAGTTTATATGAACTTCAAAGGTAAGAAAGAGAAAGTAAGGAGATAAGAAATAGTGCTTATTTTTGAAATCCCTTCTCCAAGATTTTATCGAAATATCTAGTTTATTGAAGCAATTTCTTCTAATTGAACCAAATTCAATTACTTTCTTATAGAATTTTAGAAAATTTTGCAAAGTCAAATATACGTTACAACAAGCCCAATTGGCGCATTTTAAATGGCTTTTTAAGACTTTATGGCGCATTTTTAGTTCCTAGCTAGATGATTTCAATATTATATTTTTAAAGAATAGCCATATTAATTTTTGAAATTTAATATTCAGGCTGTACTTTAGCATTGAATTTTATGGGTTAGTAAGATAAGGACTGTCGAGAAATTGATAGTCCTTTCTTTTTTTATCAAGTAATAAATAATTAGGTGTTCCATATTTAATATCAATTTTTTGATTCATTAAAGAACAATTATCACTTACTCTTAAGCAAGAAAATGAAAATCCATTCCGTAAAATTTTTCTTTATTTATTATTATTCTCACCTTAGCAAAAAAATAAAATCAATCCATTGTCTAAATTAAAAACCATCTTTATTTGCCAATCTTGTGGAATAGAAAGTGCTAAATGGCAAGGCAAATGTCCATCGTGTAATTCATGGAATACTATAGTAGAAGAAATTATTCAAAAGGAATCGAAGAAGGAAATTTGGGATACCAATAAAAATAATGGTTCCACAAAATCAGTTCAATTACAAGACATTACGGAAACAGAAAGTCAACGTATCATCACCAAAGATTTCGAATTAAATAGAGTTTTAGGAGGAGGCATTGTAGAAGGGTCTGTTGTATTAGTTGCAGGTGACCCTGGTATAGGCAAGAGTACTCTTTTTCTACAAGCATGTTTGCAAATGAAAAATATTCGAACGCTATATATTAGTGGAGAAGAAAGTTTGCAGCAAATAAAAATGAGAGCCAATCGATTGAAAATTCAGAACGAGCAATTTTATATTCTTACTGCAACGGATACACAAACTATTTTTACAGAAATCAAAAAACTACAACCGCAGCTAGTAGTGATTGATTCTATTCAAACGATAGAATCTCAAAATATTGCAAGTGCACCAGGAAGCGTAAGTCAAGTAAGAGAATGTACTGCAGAAATAGTGCGATTTGCAAAGGCTACCAATACACCAGTTTTTATCATTGGGCATATCACAAAAGATGGATCTATAGCCGGACCAAAAGTATTGGAACATATGGTGGATACCGTATTACAATTCGAAGGAGATAGACATTATTCGTATCGTATTTTAAGAACTACAAAAAATAGATTCGGGAATGCAAGTGAATTGGGCATTTATGAAATGAGTGAAATGGGGCTTCGACAAATATCTAATCCATCTGAAATTTTAATTACACAAAAGGATGAAGCACTGAGTGGCATTGCCATTGCGGCTACGCTCGAAGGCGCACGGCCATTGCTTATTGAAACACAAGCACTAGTTACACAGGCAATATACGGAACACCACAACGCACAGTAAGTGGCTTCGATTTGCGTCGTTTACAATTACTACTTGCTGTATTGGAAAAGCGTGGCGGATTTCAATTTGGCATGAAGGATGTTTTTCTCAATATCGCTGGTGGCATAAAAGTGGAAGACCCTGCTATTGATTTAGCCGTATTGTGTGCCTTGCTTTCTTCGTATGAAGATACACCTGTTCCACATCAAATATGCTTTGTTGGGGAAGTTGGATTAAGTGGTGAAATTCGCGCTGTAAATAGGATTGAACAACGTATTGCTGAAGCTGAAAAATTAGGCTTTGAAAAAATTATTATTTCTAAATTCAATAAAAAAAGTATTCAATTAAAACCCAAAATAGAAATTTGCATGATCAGCAAAATCGAAGAATTATATAAAATGTTATTTTGAAAATAAAAAAAATATGAACCGTTATTTGAACAAAACCATTACTTCCATCTTAGCGCTTTTCTACCCTAATCTCTGCCAAGCGTGTGCAACAGAATTAGTCGGTAATGAACATCTATTTTGCATCTCCTGCTGGAAAGATTTTTCTAGAACCCAGTTTCATTTATTCCATGGTAATCCTTTGGAACAAAAAATGTGGGGACGAATAAAAATTGAACATGCCACTGCCATGTATTATTTTAAAAAAGATTCTAAAATCCAAGAAGCCTTGCATGCTTTAAAATATAGAAACCAACAAGAAATAGGTATTGAAATGGGCAAACGCATTGCATTTGAAATTGAAAAATGTGCTTGGATAAAGGACATAGATATACTGATGCCAGTGCCTTTGACGAAAATGAAATTCAAAAAAAGAGGTTATAACCAAAGCGAATTAATTGCAAGAGGTTTGCATCAAGTCATTCCAATTCCATTGGATACAACTAGTTTAACGAGAGTAAAAAATAGTGATACCCAAACAAGAAAATCAAGAGAACAGAGATTAGAAAATGTAGAAGATGCCTTTATTGTCCAACAGCATGCTACACATTTAGAAGGCAAACATATTTTATTAATGGATGATGTGGTTACTTCTGGTTCAACTCTAGAAGCTTGTGCAACTAGTCTCCTACAAATCCCTAACACCAAAGTAAGTATTTGCACATTGACTTATGCAATACAATAATTTATTTTGCGTTATGTTTGTACTTCAATTTTTCCATTAAAGACCATGCCTGCATTCATGCTTTCAAAACAGACTCTTTTTTTTACCATTTTTATTTTATTCATATCCTCGTTTTTTGTTTCTTGTAAAAAAGATAAATTTTTGACTGAAGGTGGTCAAATCAATTACTCAATAGATACTTTAAAATTTGATACTGTATTCACTACTCTTGGAAGTGCGACTCGTTCGTTTTTATTGTACAATACCAATAACAAACGTATTAAAATAGATCAAATAAAATTACAAGGCGGACAAAATTCTCCATTCAGATTAAATGTAGATGGTGAGCCAACGAAAGATATTCATGATGTAGAAATTGCACCGAATGATAGTATCTATATTTTCGTAGCTGTAACTGTAAATCCTACCACTGGCAATTTGCCATTTATCGTCAACGACAAAGTAGAAGTAACACTCAATGGAAACCAAAGCAGTGTAGCATTACAAGCCTATGGTCAAGACGCGCACTATGTTGTGGATAGTTTTTTACAAACTGCCGTTTGGGACAATGATAAGCCTTATGTCATAATACATAGCGCGGCGGTAGATACCGGCGAAACATTGACCATTAATAAGGGTTGCAGAATATATATGCATGCCGATTCAAAACTATACGTGGCAGGTCGCTTATGGGTTTTTGGCACAAAAGAAGACAGTGTGATTTTTCAAGGCGATCGACTAGATAGAGATTACTTCGGATATAAAGATTATCCAGGCGAATGGAGAGGCATCCATTTTTTACGGAGTAGTGAGGGCTCCAATTTAAATTATGCCATTATTAAAAATGCTGGACTGACAGATGCTGCTGTGTATGTAGAACCGCCGACAGTGCCGCTTGCAGGCCCTCAGTTGGAAATGAATCAATGCATCATTGCAAACTCATCTGGCTTTGGCATTATCGGATTAAACACATGGATTAAAGCAACCAATTGCTTGATTCATACTTGTGGTCTACAAAATCTTGCCATCTTGGAAGGTGGTACTTATGAGTTCAATTATTGTACGATTGCTACTTTTGGTGGACTAGGTATTAACCATGCCCAACAACCTTCTGCTGTAATTTATAATTATAGAGATACCTCTTTAACAGGTTATGTCGGCAATAATTTACTAGCTACTTTTCAAAATTGTATTTTTTACGGTTCATTAGATGATGAAATTATTTTTAACCAAAAGGGATCATGGAACTACCAAGTGACTATGACGAATTGCTTACTAAAAAGAGCTACAACCGTTCCTTCCACATTGGTAACTATGAATAATTGCATAACAAATACCGACGCAGATTACCCACAATTCATTGATTCTTATAAATGGGATTATCACTTAAAATCAACTTCTCCTTTAAATCATAAAGGATTGCCTGTTCCTGCGGTAGATCGTGATTTAGATCGTGTACTTTGGAATAATCCACCAAGCATTGGTTGCTATGAGGTAAACTAGGTAAGTTGTAAATTAGTAGTCTAGAATTATTTTTAAAAATTACCTACATTAAATCCTTTTCATCCTGCAAATCCTGATTCAGACTTTTCCTACAAACTCATATTCTTCCGCAAAGAAAATGCTCCTGCAACTTTAGAATAATGATTCAACCTAAACAGTATGAGTAATAAAATCGGTGTAATTTCCGAAATGTATTGTTGATCTGCAAAGAGATTGTACAACATCGAAATCACCAATAACCAACTTGTATAACGAGCATAGTCTTTTACTTTTTCTGTATTTCTTGCTATCATAAAAGCAAAGACTACATGCAATGGGAATGCCCAAAGTAGATTTCTATTCCAAGCGCAAACTTGATGCTCTGTGCCAAACCACATAAACAACATAAAGCAGCCCAACAAACCAAGTAATAAGAAAAATAATACATCAAAAAATAACAAAAACTTTTTAATTGTAGGCGACAAGGAAAGAAAAACAATCACCAATAACAAAGCCCAAAATAACATACGAGGTTGATTAGATTGATCAGGGAATGTATTGGGTTCTGGTAATAATTGCAAAGTTTCCTTTACCAAAGGCTGCCCATCTAAAGTAGCTCTAGCCAAGCCTTTCATCAAATAATCAGGCAGAAACATACTTTGATCATTCGTCATTTTATCATCCACACGATGACTCAACAATAAATTAATTCCCATCCTTTCCCAATGAATATTTCTTTCATCATAATTTAATATTGTCCGAAATGAAACGCTATCATCTGCTATAACTCTACCATACGTAAATCGCTTTCCGAAATAGTTACTGAACATATTTCTTATTCGAGTAGAACAATTATCGAACAGAAAATCATATTTGTAGTATTTATTTTCTTCCTTCAAATTATTCACTAAAAAATTATTCAATGCGGAAGCGTCTCGTTGATTTATTTGAAGAACTTGCTCATACACACTTCTCCCCTCTTCTATATAGGTACGCATAAAATCAGTGTACCATTCATCATTCAAATAATAATCTAATTTGCCTCTAGTAAATTTGCTGTAGAATTCAGGATCACCAAAATTAAAAGTGCCATAGTTGTACACGATATCCGTATTGTGACTACTATCTATCACACGCACAGCACTATGGCCATACACCGAATACAAATCTTGTCCACTACCACATGTAATTATACTAATCCGATAATGTGCAGTATCCGCCACCTCGGCATGAACAGTACTAATTAAGCAAAAAATATTTCCAATAAAGAAAAGTATCGATAGGAATCGCTGCATGTATTTCTTCAATTGTACTTTTCTTGTTTTCATCATTTTTATTAAATTCCAAAATACTAACCTCTCACTACTAATTACTTACGACTTACGACTAACGCGAATAATTCGGCGACTCCTTCGTAACCACCACATCATGTGCATGACTTTCACGCATACCTGCATTCGTTATGCGTACAAATTTCGCTTCTTGTAATGCCTTAATATCTTTCGCACCACAGTATCCCATACCAGCCCGCAAGCCACCAATGAATTGATGTATGACTTCATTCAATGTTCCTTTATAAGGCACTCTTCCGACAATGCCTTCTGGCACTAATTTTTTGATATCATCCTCTACATCTTGAAAATATCTATCCTTACTACCTTCTTGCATCGCTTCAATACTACCCATCCCACGATAAGACTTAAATTTCCTTCCTTCAAAAATAATTGTTTCTCCAGGGCTTTCTTCAACGCCTGCAAATACAGATCCTGCCATCACGCTAGAAGCACCAGCTACTAAGGCTTTCACTAAATCACCTGTGTATCGAATACCACCATCTGCAATGACTGGAATACCGGATTTTTTTAATGCTGCTGCAGCATCCATGATAGCAGTTAATTGTGGCGCACCAGCACCAGTTACGATACGAGTAGTACAAATTGACCCTGGACCTACACCCACTTTTACTGCATCTGCACCAGCAGTTGCCAATGCTTTAGCACCTTCAGCTGTTGCTACATTTCCGGCAATAATTGGCAATTGCTTATACGCTTTTTTTATTTTTTTAACGGTATCGATAACTCCTTTGGAATGACCATGCGCACTGTCTAATGTAATTACGTCCACACCAGAATGTATTAATGCTTCTACTCGTGTTAATACATCAGCTGTTATTCCAACCGCTGCCCCAACGAGTAAACGCCCCATATTATCTTTACTAGAATACGGATGACTTCTGTATTGAATAATATCACGATAGGTAATAAGGCCAATCAATTTTTTATTTTTATCTACTATCGGTAATTTTTCAATTTTATATTGTTGTAGTATTTTTTCTGCTTTCAATAAATCTGTTCCAAGTTGTGCTGTCACTAGGTTGTCCTTCGTCATGACATCACTAATCTTTTGCTTCAAGTTCTTTTCAAAACGCAAATCTCTATTGGTTAGTATACCCACCAATTTATGATTCGCATCAATGATAGGGATACCACCAATTTTATTTTCACGCATCAAGCGCAAAGCATCACCCACTGTGGCTTCTGGATGAAGAGTTACTGGATCTACTATCAAGCCACTTTCGCTGCGTTTCACTTTACGTACTTGTTCAGCTTGCTTTTCAATACTCATATTTTTATGTAAAATTCCAATGCCACCTTCACGGGCTAATGCAATTGCCAAATGTGTTTCCGTAACCGTATCCATTGCAGCGGAAACGAGTGGCACATTAATTTTTATTTGTTTAGTGAGTTGGGTCGAAATATTGACTTCACGAGGTAATACTTCAGAATAAGCAGGAACTAATAATACGTCATCAAACGTAAGTCCTTCTTTGGTAATTTTATTGTTTATAGCCATGTGCAAAGATAAAAGAATAATTGAATTTGAAAACTTGCATGAAAGAAATATTCTACCTCATTTTTTGTATTTATTTCTTAGAAAAAATGAGCTCGCCCTAAAGGTTGGTTCCACTATTCGAAATCTTTTTTTTACTTCTTCAATTACAAACTGATAACTTATTCTATGATTATCAATTTAGAATTTAGAATTTTAAATTTAAAATTATTCCATATCCAATCGTATCACCTTATGAATGCCTTGTAATTTTTCCAAGCGAAAACACAATTCATTGAGTTCTTCTTTATGATTTACAAATACCATAATCGTCCCTTCAAATAATCCATCATTGGAATCAATGCTCATACTGCGCATATTCATTTTTAATTCCCCCGAAACTACATTCGTAATTTTTTGAATAATCCCAACATCATCTAAACCATTTATTTTCACGCCAGTTAAAAAAGATATTTCCTTATTCTTCGCCCATTTCGCTTTCACCACACGATGCCCATAATTTGCCAATAAGGTTGCGGCATTGGGGCAACTGGTACGATGAATTTTCAATCCTTCTCCACTGGTTACAAAACCAAAGACATCATCTCCTGGAATAGGCTGGCAACAATTTGCCAATTTGTATTGAATCTTGTCGCTACTCTCTCCAAAGAGAATGAGCTCGTAACCCTTAGCAGGCATGCTTTTGCTAAGGTCTTCATGTATAACTTCTTTATGACTTTCCTTCTTTACTTCTTCGATTGGCGCAATTAATTTATCGCCATGCACCACAAGTTTTGATAGGTCCTTCACATCGAAAGCACCTATGGCAATTGCATAATACAAATCCAAAGGCGAAGGATATTTAAAATAGGCAGCCAATTCTTGCAACTGCGTTGTACTTGTTGTGACTTTCAAATGTTCTAACTTGCGATACAGAGCCTCCTTACCATCTTGCGCCTTAATTCTTTTTTCTTCTTTTAGATAATATTTAATTCGTGATTTCGCTTTTGCAGTCACTACAAATTTGAGCCAGTCTTCTGTTGGTTTTTGTTTTTTAGAAGAAATAATTTCAATTTGATCTGCATTTTTTAATTCATAACTAATAGACACCAATTTATAATTCACCTTCGCCCCAATACAACTTTTGCCTAATTCAGAATGTATATCAAAAGCAAAATCTAATGCAGTTGCCCCAATCGGCAACAAACGCATATCCCCTTCAGGCGTATACACATAAATTTCTTCATTAAAAATATCACGTTTTAAATCTTGGATAAAATCCATTGCATTGCTTTCTGGATTTTGCAATAATTCACGAATGTGCTTCAACCAATCATCCAATTTAGATTCTTGTCCAGCATTCCCATCCTTATATTTCCAATGTGCAGCAAGTCCTTTTTCTGCAATTTCATTCATGCGTTCTGTTCGTATTTGCACTTCTACCCATTTACCACTTGGCCCCATCACTGTTGTGTGCAAAGCCTCATATCCATTGCTTTTGGGCGCACTTATCCAATCACGCAATCGTTCAATACTATGTTGGTAATGGTTAGTGATGATAGAAAATACTTTCCAGCAATCTTCCTTTTCTGTTTGTGTTTTTAATATAATTCGAATAGCAAATAAATCATACACTTCTTCAAATGTAACATGCTTCGTTTTGATTTTATTCCAAATAGAATGTATGGATTTTGGTCTTCCTACTATTTCAAATGAAAAATTATTTTGTTCTAATTCTTCTTTGATGGGCTTAATAAATTCATTGATATACCTTGTTCTTTCTCGTTTCGTATCTTGGAGTTTCTGTGTGATTTCTTCAAACACATCATTCTCTGTATACTTCATGGTTAAGTCTTCCAACTCCGATTTTATTTCATACAACCCCAATCGACTTGCCAAGGGGGCATACAAAAAAGAAGTCTCTGATGCAATCTTTAATTGCTTATCACGCCCCATACTATCCAAGGTCCGCATGTTGTGTAAGCGGTCAGCAATTTTAATCAGAATCACCCGAGGATCATCCGCTAAAGTCAGTAGTATTTTTTTAAAATTTTCTGCTTGTTGTGTCGTGTCTTTGGATTCAACTACATAAGAAATTTTAGTCAGCCCTTCTACTATTTTGGAGGATGTGATACCAAATTCAGATTCGATTTCTTTCAACGTTACTTCCGTATCTTCAACAGTATCATGCAATAAGGCGCAGATAACCGATGTCACACCAAGACCAATTTCTTCGACCACAATTTTCGCAACTGCTAAAGGATGAAGTATATATGGTTCACCCGATTTACGACGCATGTGTTTATGCGCATCTGCAGCTATTTCAAAAGCACGACGAACCAAACGTTTATCACCTTTTTTCAATCGCAGCTTTAATGCTCTTAATAAAGATCGATATTCACGAAGTATCAGTTTCTTTTCTTCTTCCTCTGTTAAGGTATAGGTTTCGACGATAGACATATTTATGTAAGGTACTATCGTAAAAGTAGTAAGCCTATGTTTAATAAAAAAATGTAAGGATTATATTTCTCAAAATAAATTTCTCTAATGCTATTTTTAGGACTCCTACTAAAATGATGTTCAGATCAATTTGGGCGGCACACACGCTCTCTTTCCAAGTCCGTCCACACCGAGGCGGATGTGGTACGGGCTTTCCATTCGATCGTTGCCGCAATGCACGGCTATAAAAAGGCTTCACTTTGAGATAAGCCTTCCTTATTTCAGGAATGGGTTCATCTTATTAAGTATATCCAAAATTGTCGCCTGTAATTATGCATGAGCAAATGGCCTTGATTTTTTGGTTCTTTTGTATCAAGACAAAAGAACAAATGATTGTTTATAGTAAAAATTAAGTATGCGCCAAATCACAACTTTTAGTTCGACTTAAAAAATAATAATGACTATCTTTAGCCCCGATGAAATTATACGTAGTTCCAACACCTATTGGCAATTTACAAGATATAACCTTTAGGGCTATCGACACGCTAAAGCTTGTAGACATCATACTTGCAGAGGATACCAGAACCTCTGCTGTTTTATTGAAGCATTATACTATTCAAAAGCCTTTGTGGAAATACCACATGCACAATGAACATAAAGTTATCCAAAATCTAATCAGTGAAATGCAGGCTGGCAAACAAATGGCACTCATCACGGATGCTGGTACACCAGGCATTTCAGACCCTGGTTTTTTATTGGTTCGAGAGTGTATAAAAAATGATATTCCAGTAGAATGTCTACCAGGCGCAACAGCTTTCGTACCCGCATTAGTAGATAGTGGTTTCCCAATTAATCGTTTTGTGTATGAAGGATTTCTGCCTCCGAAAAAAGGAAGACAAACCTTATTGAACAAATTAAAAGAAGAAGAAAGAGCTATCGTGTTTTACGAAAGCCCACACCGCATTGTAAAAACTTTACACGAATTGAAAATCTATTTTGGCGAAAACCGTGAAGTATGTGTTTGCAGAGAATTAAGTAAAAAATTCGAAGAGCATAAAATTGGAACGCTTACAGATATTGCGTCATATTATGAACAGCATCCCCCAAAAGGTGAGATTGTAGTAGTGCTAAAAGGAATCAATTAATAATTTACAAACAATGTATAATCCTACCCTCCGAAAATCGATATTATGCATATTTTTAAGCATTCTATTTTTCCCTAGTTTTGGTCAAATAAATGGTCCATGGAATAACCCATTAAAAATGTCTTGGTCAACGGATGGGTTCAATTTTATTGCCCCTACAATTTTCCAAGATTCGTCTGGGGTACCTTCAATAATCAAATGGAGAGGAGATACTTTAATAGCTGCATTCCAATGGTTTAGACAACCCCAACCCTCTCCATCATGGGATAGAGTCGCTACCAAAATTTCTTATGATAATGGGGTAACGTGGTCAACACCCACACCTATACAAGTAATAGGATTACCAACTAATTTTCAAAGGCCATTTGATCCAACGCTTACCGTTTTCAATAATGATAGTTTACGAATTTATTTTTCCACTAGCGATGGATTTCCGATGGGCGGATTAGATTCTACAGTAGATACTTATTCGGCCGTCAGCATAGATGGAATCCATTTTCAATTTGAACCTAATCCAAGAGTGGATGAAATTAACAATAGAGTGATAGATCCTGCTGTCATCTATTTTAATAATAGTTGGCACTACATTTCTCCAATTGGCGCTCCGCAAGATGGGGCATACCACTACGTTTCACCAGATGCAATACATTTTATGTCTGTTCCAAACATCCCATCTAATAATACGCATAACTGGACAGGAAACTATATGGTGGAAAGTAATTCTGAATTGCGTTTTTACGGTTGCGGATCAAACATTTGGTATAATTCAACTTCGAATGGTGGTATCTGGAATGGATATGTAAACACGAATATTACAGGTGGCGATCCTTCTGTTGTTAAAATAGCAAATAACAATTACTTGATGATTTATGTTGGACAACCTTATGCTACAAATACAATAGAAAATACCACAACACTGTATCCAATTCAAATTTTTCCAAATCCAACAAAAGGGAAAATGAATATCCAATATGAAAAAGAAAATCCCACTTGTCATTATACAATTTTCGATAATAATGGCAAACCTATTTCAACAAACAAATTACAATCTAAAAATACAGAGCTTCCTGTAGACACTTACCAAAGTGGAATTTACTACCTTCAAATTGAAGACTTCCCCAATCATTTATTTCCATTTATTGTCAACTAACTACAATCCGAATTTTATTGTAACAAAAAAAATCAAATACGCCTCTTTGTAGAAAATCAATTCAATAATACCTTACATGAGTATAGGTTTTGCTCAATCCTTACTTGTCGAGCAGTTATGTTTTTGAAAGAACATAACTATCCCTTTTTAGATTCTATTTGCCTTTCGTATCGCCTTATTTTTATAGCAATAATACAAAGGCACTTGTTTTCCGCACTGGGACACCCCAAAATGCAATTTTTTAAAAAAAAATTACAAAATCTAAATTACTCCATGTGAGAATCTCCTATAACATTTTTAACCCACATTGCAAAAACAAGATGTTAATACAAATTTTTTTGCAAAAAAGATACTAATGAATTGGCTTATTTCTGTAGGGGAGTACGAGAGCAAATATTCTATGGGCTGCATGAAGGGAGTTTTGATTTGTTGTACACAGTAGGGT
>CANJRV010000024.1 GCA_947476825.1 Bacteroidota bacterium
AACATTAGACAATAAAAAATACGCTTCAATATTCCCTTCATTATCTACGGATGCTGTACTTAACCCGCAGAGTGCCTCACAAACATTATACTCGCATACAAGATGAGTGCAGAGGACACATCTGCGGAGATAGGAAATAAAATTCCGAATACAAAATCTAAATTCCTACGGCTTCCCACTTAGGCAATACGCCTTTTCACTTTTTACTTTTTACTTTCGACTAATTACTGAATTCTCATTTATATTTGCGCCCATGCAATTACTCGACGGCAAAGTAGTGTCGCAACACATCAAATCAGAAATCAAAAAAGAAGTAGAAGAAATTATTGCCACGGGCAAACGTGCACCACATTTGGTTGCTATACTCGTGGGCGAAAATCCGGCAAGCAAAGCCTATGTTGGCTCTAAGGTAAAAACATGCGCCGAACTTGGATTTGAATCTACATTAATCACGTATGAAGCAGATCTACAGGAAGAAATTCTACTTCAAAAAATAGCGGAATTGAATAATGATGCAGGTATTGATGGTATCTTGGTTCAATTGCCCTTGCCCAAACATATTTCGGAAAATAAAATTATTGAAAGCATTTCTCCCAGCAAAGATGTAGATGGATTTCATCCCGTGAATTTGGGCAAAATGTTATTGAGCTTACCGACTTTTATTCCAGCAACACCCTTTGGTATGATGTTGATGTTGCAGCATTATGGTATCCCTATTTCGGGCAAGCACTGTGTGGTTATTGGCAGATCTAATATTGTAGGCACACCGATGAGTATTTTAATGAGTAGAAATAGTGAACCTGGTAATTGTACAGTTACATTGTGTCATTCCAAAACAAAAAATATTAAAGAATTTTGTTTGCAAGCAGACATCATTATTGCAGCCATTGGTCGACCAAAATTTGTAACAGCAGATATGGTAAAAGATGGCGCTATCATTTTAGATGTGGGCATCAATCGAATCGAAAGCACAGAAACCAAAAGTGGTTATCGTTTAGTTGGCGATGTAGACTTTGATGCAGTGGCAGAGAAATGTAGTTATATCACACCTGTACCAGGAGGCGTTGGACTCATGACTATTTGTGCTTTAATGAAAAATACTTTATTGGCTTATTTACATAATAACGCTAGCTAATTCATGCAAGATCAACATACGCTTCCAATAATGGAAACATTTTATTCGATACAAGGTGAAGGTTTTTACCAAGGTCATGCTGCCTTTTTTATTCGTCTTGCTGGATGCGATGTGGGCTGTGTATGGTGCGATGTAAAAGAAAGTTGGGATGCAAATGCGCATTCGTTTCAAACCGTTACAGCGTTAGTAGATGAAGTGAAAAACACCCCAGCGAAAATAGTAATCATCACCGGTGGGGAACCGCTCATGTATGATTGTACTACGCTCACAGAAGCCTTGCAAGCTGCGGGTTTTCGCACTCATATAGAAACAAGTGCGGCCTATCCATTAAGTGGAAAATGGGATTGGATTTGTGTATCACCCAAGAAATTCAAATCGCCAATTCCTTCCATCTTGCAACAAGCTTCCGAATTAAAAGTAGTTGTTTTTAATGCGTCTGATTTGCAATGGGCAGAACAAAATGCACAACATACCCATGCCGATTGCCAATTGTATTTGCAACCAGAATGGAGTAAAGAAAAAATAGTGTTACCCCTCATTACTGAATTTATTCAACAACATCCGCAATGGAAACTCTCCTTGCAAATACATAAGTATATGGGTGTGCGATAGGAAGAATTTTTTGTTTAACAAGGAAGGATTCGTTCCAAGCAAAGCCTTCCTTAAAAGAAATTCTACAATAAAAATCAGACCAAATATTCAAAATTTATTTCTAATATGGCACAGGAAGCCAACGCGCAAGGGCATCGCCTCATTCCTGCGCCAGTAGCATAGGAGCAAGAAAATAAAAACCCGCGTTTCCCTATTGCTTGGTTTAGGTGAAACGGCACCATATTCTATCGTCCGAAAAAAACTTTCCAACGTTGTACAACCCATTAATCTAGAACCTCTTCCTCCATAATTTCCCCTCCAACGCATTCACCTCTTTGACGCTTCCTAAATTTAATAATAGCAATAGCCTATTTAAAATGCTATCTTCACCAAATGAGTATAGATTTACTAGACGTCCTTCTTTGACATGAAAGCAATTTCAAGCAAAAAGAAACTACCTGCAAAAACAGAAGTTAAAGAAGGTTCATTTCCGGTAGTCGCCATCGGTGCGTCAGCAGGCGGATTAGAAGCGATGATGGAATTATTAAAATATCTTCCAGCAGATACAGGTATGGCTTTTATTTATGTGCAACACCTAAGTCCAGACCACAAAAGTTTGTTGACCGAAATTTTATCGAAGAAGACAAAAATGATCGTGCAAGAAATTGATGACATGGATAAAATAAAACCAGATAATGTTTTTGTTATTCCATACAATAAAGGAATTGAAGTAACAGATGGACATATAAAATTAATTCCTCGTTCCGAAACAAGTGCCGCTATAACCATCGATATTCTATTCTCCTCACTTGCTGAAGCACAAAAAGAAAGAGTAATCGGAATTATTCTGAGTGGCAGTGCAAGTGATGGAACAGAAGGAATGAAAGACATCAAGCAATATGGCGGTTTAACTTTCGCACAAGACGATAGCGCAAAATTTACTAGTATGCCCCACTCTGCCATTGCAGCAGGCATGGTAGATTTTATTTTGTCACCAAAAGACATAGCTCATGAATTAGCCAGACTGAGTAAGCATCCTCTTTTGCAAACGGAGAACGCAAAAAATGCCGAAGAAAATTTAATTGAAAACAGCAATCCAGATTTAAAAAGTATTCTAGGCCTATTACACAAATACACAGGTGTTGATTTCACAGCCTATAAAATGAATACCATTAAGCGACGTATCATTCGCAGAATGCTGTTGTATAAATTAACAACACTGAAAGAATATGCTAAAATGCTTTCCTTAAAAAAGGAAAAAATTGATATTCTTTACCAAGATTTATTAATTAATGTCACCAGTTTTTTTCGAGATACCGATACACATAAATATTTGAAAGAACATCTTTTTCCAAAACTGTTGAAGTTAAAAAAATAGGTGAACCATTACGCATCTGGGTACCTGCTTGTGCTACAGGTGAAGAAGCCTATTCCATTGCTATGATGTTACTCGAAATCCAGGAAAGCAAAGAAACTACAACTCCCATTCAAATTTTCGCAACAGACCTTAGCGAACAAGCCATAATTAAAGCACGTATTGGCATGTATACTAAACAAGATTTGGAAACCGTATCACCTAAGCGGATACAACGTTTTTTCATCAAAGCAGATACAGGTTTTCGTGTCAATAAAGCCATACGCAATATGTGCGTATTTGCGCAACATAATATTTTACACGACCCTCCCTTTTCACGACTTGATTTTATCAGTTGCTGCAACCTCTTTATTTACTTAGATAATCCAGCGCAAAAAAAAGCCCTGAATACTTTTCATTATGCACTACATGATAATGGATTTTTAATGCTTGGCAAATCGGAAAATATCACACAATCCACCAATCTATTTGCAGGCTTTAATAAAAAGTATAAAATTTTTTCACGAAAAACTAATTTAGGCACACGCACATTGCCGGCACTCCTACCTCGTTATGCGCAACAAAATTTACTTGAAAAAAATACACTAACAACGAAAAAAATAAACCACAACAAGCTATTTCAATGGATCACAACGGATTAGATAACGCTATTGATGCATTGCTCATTTCTGAATTTATGCCCGCAAGCGTTGTCATCAATCATCAAATGGAAATTGTGCAATTTCGCGGAACCACCGATTTATTTCTTACACATCCAAAAGGTAAAGCCACTTTTAATATTTTAAAAATGGCACGCCCTGAAATTGCTTTTGAATTGCGTAATGCCATTTCGAAAGTCATCAAAACAAAACTCCGTATTCGTAAAAGTGGTATCGAATTAAAAATAAATTCCGCTGTTAGAATGATCAGTTTGGAAATTGTTCCATTCAAAATTGAATCCACTGAACCTTTGCTTTTAATCCTTTTCACGGAACAAGAACAAACCGAAATTTTTTCAGCACATACAGTAGATGGAAAAAATAATTCGCTGGCAAAAGACAGACGAATAAAAAAATTAGAATTGGAATTAGCCGCAGCGCATGCAGACGCGCTCTCCATTGCACAAGAGCAGGAAGCATTTGCCGAAGAATTACAAAGTGCCAATGAAGAAGTGGTTTCCAGCAACGAAGAATTGCAAACCTTGAATGAAGAATTGGAAACTTCCAAAGAAGAAATAGAATCTGCAAATGAAGAACTTACGACTACCAATCAAGAGTTACAAACACGTAACGACTTACTGAATGAATCGTATGATTATTCTGAAGCGGTACTTGCCACGATACATGAACCAATGATTGTGTTGGATAAAAATCTTCGCGTAAAATCTGCAAACAACATATTCTATAAAACATTTAAAGTAAAAGAAGAAGAGACTGAAGGCATGTTGTTGTATGACCTTGGAAATAAGCAATGGAATATTCCCCGTCTAAGGGAATTGCTTGAAGACATTCTTCCACGAAATTCTCACTTCCACAATTTTGAAATTAAACAAACTTTCCCTTTAATTGGCAAAAAAACAATGCTACTCAATGCAAGACGCATTATTCAGAAAATGAATCACGAAGAATTGATTCTACTTGCTTTATCCGATATTACAGAACGCATACTAGCTGAAAAAAATCGTTCCTTACTATCCACTGTTGTGGAATCATCTAATGATGCCATTATCAGTAAAACATTAGATGGTACTATAACAAGTTGGAATAAAGGAGCCGAAAAAATATTTGGCTACCGCCCTTCTCAAGCTATTGGAAAAAGCATTACTATGTTGATACCACCAGAGTTGATGCCAGAAGAAGATACCATATTTGACAAAATAATAAAAGGGCAATCTGTTCTGCATTACGATACCATTCGTGTAACAAAAAAAGGAGAAAAGCTGAATACATCTATCACGGTTTCTCCAATAAAAGACAAGGAAGGAAATATTATCGGCGCATCCAAAATAGCTCGAGATATAACGGAAGAAGTTATTGCCAGAAAAAAAATGGAGGACCGAACTGCAGAATTAATAGAAGCTAGAATATTTGGAAAAAGAGAAGAAGATAAATTCAAGGCAATTTTAGAATCCGCACCAGACGCAATTGTGATTGTGAATAGCAAAGGAAAAATTCATTTGGTTAATTCCAACGCAGAAAAACTATTTGGCTACCATCGAGAAGAAATTATTGGAAAAGAACTCGAATTATTAATGCCTGCACGTTTTAAAGACACCCACCAAGCATTCACACAAAAATATGCAGATCATCCTAAATCCAGAGCAATGGGTGATGGCGTTGAACTATTTGCACAACACAAAGATGGAACAGAATTTCCTGTTGAAATTAGTCTTAGTTCGTTGCAAACAGAAGATGGTTCTTTAGTGTCTGCTGCTATTCGAGAAATAACGAATCGGAAATTAATTGAAACAGAATTAAAGGAAGCAAAGGTCTCTGCAGAAAATGCCCTTAAGTTCAAGCAACAGTTTTTATCTAACATGAGCCACGAAATACGTACACCACTCAATTCTATTCTAGGATTTGCGAATGTGCTATTAAAAACAGAATTAGGCATAGAACAGAAAGAATTTTTACATGCAATACAAACAAGTGGTAAGTCTTTAAATATGCTTATAAACGACATATTGGATTTGGCGAAAGTAGATGCTGGCAAAATGACCTTTGAAAAGCAACCATTTAAAATACGCGAAACCATAAGCTCCATACTCCACTCTTTTGACCTAAAAATAAAAGAAAAAAATTTGGAACTGGTAAGAGAATACGACGACAATATTCCTTCTATGTTATTGGGCGATTCATTAAGATTGAATCAAATCATTTTAAATCTAATAAGCAATGCAGTAAAATTTACGCATCATGGTAAAATTGAATTAGTCGTCAAATTACTCAGCGTGGATGAACAACAGGTGACTATTGAATTTGCCGTTAGTGATTCAGGCATAGGTATTGCACCAAACAAAATAGATTCCATTTTTAATCTTTTCGAACAAGCAGAACTAAGCACGGCAAATTCTTATGGAGGCACTGGATTGGGGTTGGCAATCGTCAAACAATTAATAGAAGTGCAAGGCGGAAGTATTAGTGTAAGAAGTAAGCTTGGCGAAGGTTCTACGTTCAGCTTTATTATGCCTTTTGGAAAAACAAGTATACAATCCGAAGAAGAAATAGAGGTCCTAACATTAGAACCTGGAATTAAAAAATTGCGCGTGTTAGTGGCCGAAGATGTAGCATTAAATCAACTATTGATTAAAATAATTTTAAGTGATTTTGGATTCGAATATGAAATTGTAAGCAATGGAAAAATGGTAATCGAAAAACTTATCGAAGCTTCGGCTGATACTTCAACTACTTCGACTTCTACTTCTACTTCGGCTACGCTCAGTAAACAGTCTTATGATATTATATTGATGGATCTACAGATGCCTGAAATGAATGGATTTGAAGCAACGGAATACATCCGTAAAACAATGAAATCTAATATTCCAATTATTGCTTTAACAGCAGATGTAACAACAGCTGATGTTGCTAAGTGTAAAGCATTTGGTATGGACAATTATATTTCCAAACCCATCAATGAAAAATTGTTATACAATAAAATTGTGGAACTCGTTATGAATAAAATTTGATAATGCTTCAACTTTACTTAGTAAACAAAGTACAAGTCAATCCAGCAACAAAATCATCTTTGCCAAAATCGCAGGTCCACACAATCTATTACCCAAGGACTAATTTATTTCCTAAAAAATGATGTAGGTAGATTTACTACAAGATAAAATTTATTTGCCCATGTCATTTTGTTTAAATATTTTTACAAAAAGTTAAACAAAGTGAATTTATTTTCCATTTCAGAGCTCCAACAATTTTCTGGGATAAAAGCCCATACCATCAGAATGTGGGAACAGCGATACCAAGCTTTACATCCAACCCGTTCGGAAGGGAATACCAGATATTATGATAATTCACAATTAAAGCGCTTATTAAATATTGTAAGCTTAATGGAATCCGATTACAAAGTATCCGAATTATGCAGCATGACAGATGCCATGTTATTTAAATTGTTGGAAGCGAAGCAAAAAGACATCCAAAGCGATATTTCCAATGAATATTATGTTTCTCAACTCATTGCAGCTGCAACTCATTTTGATGAAATCCATTTTGAGAAAATATTTTCAAATTGTGTTCTTCGCTTAGGTTTACGAAATACCTATTTACAAGTAATTTATCCGATGTTACACAAAATCGGGTTAATGTGGGCAACAGGAACTATTTCCGCTGCCTATGAGCATTTCAGTAGTAATATCATCAAGCAAAAATTATTTTCCGCTATTGATTCACTCCCTCCCTCTACATCTACAAGCGACACATGGTTACTGTTCCTCCCTGAAAATGAGTTTCACGAAATTGGATTGTTGCTCTCTTATTATCTTTTACGTCAGACTGGAAAGAAAGTGATATATTTGGGAAGTAATGTCCCCTTTGATACATTAATAGATGCTGCTGAGAAAATAAAACCAAGTCATTTACTTTTCTTTTTGGTTCATCATGATGCACCAGAAAACACACAAGGATATATAAATAAATTAAAAAATTCATTTAGCAAAACAAAAATTCATTTTTCAGGCAATGACAAATTATTGAGCCAATTAAAAATTGGCAAAGGCGATAACTGGATTCGATCTGTAGAAGAATTTGAGAAGCAATTAGGACTAATGTAATGTTTAAATAAATAAACAAAAAATATGTCCAAAATAGCAATAATTGGTTCTGGTTTTTCTGGCATAAGTGCAGCTGCTTATCTATCTGCAGCTGGACATGATGTACATGTGTATGAAAAGAATGCCACTATTGGTGGAAGAGCTAGACAATTAAAAACAGAATCTGGATATATTTTTGATATGGGTCCCAGTTGGTATTGGATGCCTGATGTGTTCGAAAAATTCTTCCATGATTTCGGGTACAAAGTTTCTGATTTCTACACACTAAAACTATTAGATCCTTCTTTTGATATTGTGTATAGAGATCAGGATACCATGAGCGTGCCCGAAAATTTTGATTCCTTGTGTACACTTTTCGAATCCATTGAAACTGGCAGTGCAAGCCAACTCCAACTTTTTATGCAAGAAGCGGAGTATAAGTATAAGACAGGGATAGAAAACCTAGTGTATAAACCAGGGCTTTCCGTAGCAGAATTTGCAGATGTAGAATTAATGAAAGGTGTATTTCGTTTGCAGGTATTTTCAGCTTTCAGCAAGCATGTACGTAAATATTTTTCGCATCCCAAACTCATCGCATTGATGGAGTTTCCAGTTTTGTTTTTGGGAGCAATGCCACAAGACACCCCTGCCCTATATAGCTTAATGAATTATGCTGGGTTAAAATTAGGGACATGGTATCCTCAAGGTGGATTCGGCAAAGTGATTGAAGCCATGCAACAAGTTGCAGAAAAAAATGGAGCTCATTTTCATGTAAATGCGGCTGTCGAAAAAATTGGAATTGAAAATAATCTTGCAAAAAACATTGTGGTGAATGGCATTGCATTAGAATTTGATGCCATCATCGCCTCAGCAGATTATCATCATGTAGAAAGCAAATTATTACCAAAAGAATACAGAAACTACGCAGAAAAATATTGGGAGAAAAAAACCTTCGCCCCGTCTTGCCTCATTTTTTACCTTGGCATCAACAAAAAAATCGAATCGCTTCGTCACCACACACTATTTTTTGATGAAGACTTACACCAGCATTCCATCGAAATATATAAGACACCACAGTGGCCAAGCAAACCATTATTTTATGTGTGCTGTCCATCAAAATCGGATGATAGCATTGCACCTAGTGGTCATGAAAATCTCTTTCTACTCATGCCAATTGCAACTGGCTTGCATGACAGTGAAGAAATGCGTGAAAAATATTTTAATGTCATGATGGAAAGATTAGAAAAGCAAGTAAATGAAAATATTTCTAATCACATTGATTTTAAAAGCAGCTATTGTGTTCATGATTTTATACTGGATTACAATTCCTATAAAGGCAACGCCTATGGACTTGCAAATACCTTAATGCAGACAGCGATTCTGAAACCGAAAATAAAAAACAACAAAATTAATAATTTATTTTATACCGGTCAGCTTACGGTTCCAGGTCCTGGTGTACCGCCATCCATCATCTCTGGCAAAGTTGCGTCTGACCAATTATTAAAATACTTAAAAAACTAAAACCATGAAGTCACTCTTTGACGATGTATCCATGCAATGCAGCAAAATGACCACGCGCGCATACAGTACTAGTTTTTCTTTGGGAATCTATTTTCTAAATAACAAACTAAGAAATCCGATATATGCCATTTACGGCTTTGTTCGCTTTGCCGATGAAATTGTGGATAGTTTTGAAGGATACGATAAAAAATATTTGCTTCAAAAATTCAAACAAGAAACCTATGAAGCGATTGAGAACCGTATTTCCCTTAACCCAATATTAAATTCATTTCAACAAGTTGTCCATCAATATAAAATACAACATGAATTAATTGACACATTTCTAAAAAGTATGGAAATGGATTTAGAAAAAGTAAATTATACTGCCGAAAAATACCAAGAGTATATTCTAGGCTCAGCGGAAGTGGTTGGCTTAATGTGTTTACATGTTTTTACAGAAGGAAACAAAGATTTGTATGCCGAATTAAAACCTTTTGCTATGAAGCTGGGTGCCGCATTTCAAAAAATAAATTTTTTACGCGACTTGAAAGCGGATTATCAAATTCTTGGAAGAACCTATTTCCCAAATGTGGATATGACAAAATTTTCTACACAAACAAAACGGGAAATCGAAAATGAAATAGACTTAGATTTTAAAGAAGCATTAATTGGCATAAAAAAATTGCCCTCCTCCTCAAAAGGTGGTGTATATCTTGCTTATGTGTACTATCATTCATTATTCAAGAAAATAAAAAAATTACCAGCACAAAAAATTCTTTCCGAAAGAATCCATATTAGCAATGGTCAAAAATTGGGATTGATGATTAACAGTATGCTCCAGTATAAAATGAACATTGTATGAGAACGCTAATTTTCCTTTTTATTCTATTTTCTGCAAAAAGCTATGCCGGCGACCTTCCGATTCAAGAGGTGCGCAGATTATATCAAGCCTCAGCAAGTAAAGAAGAAATCAGTATCCAACTCATATCCATTTTAGAAAAAAATAATGAACATAATAATCCAACTCTGGCAGCTTATAAAGCTTGCGCTACTATGATGATGGCTAAATATGTTTCTAATCCTTTTCGCAAATTATCCTATTTCAAAGGAGGGAAACAATTGCTAGAAAAATGTGTATCCGCTGATACTGAAAATGCAGAAATCCGTTACCTGCGTTTAACCGTACAATCGAATGCCCCTTCATTTTTAGGCTACAACCAATCCATCACAGTAGACAAACAATTTCTTCTGCATGCTGTGTATAACATAAAGGATGTAGTATTAAAACAAATGATTAATTCCTTTTTAAAAGATGCTAAATAAGTATCATCCAAGGAAAACCAAAATTTATAATGATGACCGAACTTTTAATTCTTGTAGATGAAAATGACAATCCACTTGGCAACATGGAAAAACTAATGGTGCACCAATTGGGATTGTTGCATCGTGCATTTTCAGTTTTTATTTTTAATGCAAAAGGTGAATTACTTTTGCAACAAAGGGATGATAGTAAATACCATTCTGGCGGTTTATGGACGAACACTTGCTGCAGTCATCCTCGCTTTGGCGAAGAAATTTCATCGGCAATAGATAGGCGTTTGCAAGAAGAAATGGGGATGCGTTGTACAACAAGTTTCGCATTCAGTTTTATCTACAAAACCAAATTTGCTAATGGTTTAACAGAACACGAATTTGACCATGTCTATTTTGGCGTTTCAAATGAAATCCCTTTTCCCGAAAAATCAGAAGTCAAGAGCTGGAAATATATAAGTATCGAAAATTTAGAAAATGAAATTGTTCATCATCCAGAAAATTATACAGAATGGATGAAAATAAGTTTACCGCAAGTAAAGGCATATTTTAAAGATCACTTCACAAACAAAACACATGAATATGCATCAGTTTAAATCAGAACAATATTTATCAATAGATAGAGAAAAAGCTTGGGCTTTTTTTTCCTCACCCAAAAACCTATCTGTCATTACGCCACCTGAAATGGAGTTTAAAATTCTGACAAAGCTGAATGGTGAAGAAATTTATGAAGGCATGAAAATTGACTATACGGTCAAACCAATATTTGGTATAAAAGTTCGGTGGCAAACTGAAATTTGCAGAGTAGACAATAAAAAATATTTTACAGACAGGCAAACTAAAGGCCCCTATAAAATTTGGGAGCACACACATACTTTTGAAGATACAGACAAAGGTCTGCTCATGACAGATGTAGTTAATTACTCTTTATACTTTGGCTTCATTGGCAAATTGGTAGAAAAATTAGTGGTGAGAAGAAAAATCAATTCTATTTTCGCTTATAGAAAAAACATCTTAGACAAATTATTTAAATAATATGGAAACAATATTCGAAAATGCACTTATCGTTCTTGCAACCTTTCTTTTCATGGAAGGCGTTGCTTGGTTCACACACAAATTTATTATGCACGGCTTACTTTGGGTGTTGCATAAAGATCACCACAAAAAAGAATCCCCTGGCTTTTTTGAACATAATGATTTCTTCTTTTTAATTTTTGCATTACCTGGCATTGCTGGTTTATTCTTCGGCATGCGTCAAGATTTCAATTTTCTTTTCTGGGTAGGCTTAGGCATTACATTGTATGGGTTCGCCTATTTTTTGGTACACGACATTTTTATTCACCAACGTTTTCATTTATTAAGAAACGCCGACAATACCTATTTTAAAGCCATAAGAAGAGCTCATAAAATGCATCACAAACACATAGGAAAAGAAGAAGGTGAATGCTTCGGTATGCTTTGGGTTCCTTTTAAATATTTTCGCAAGGCAAATTCCAGTAGCTAGCCATGAAATCTTTGTATCTCCTTGTAGATTGTTGTACGGTACTCATTCCGTTTGTATTTTCATTTCATCCCAAATTAAAATTCTACAAGCATTTCAAGCCATTTTTCATTGCAAATATGATAACAGCATTTCTATTTATATGCTGGGATATTCTATTCACCAAGATTGGTGTTTGGGGATTTAATCCAGATTATGTCTTAGGAATTTATTTTTTTAATTTGCCATTAGAGGAAATTTTATTTTTCATTTGCATTCCCTACTCTTGTATTTTTACCTATCATTGCCTGAATCTATTTTTCAAAATAGAATGGGCATCAAAAACCCAAAATATATTCGTAGTCAGTTTATCTACTTTCCTTTTATGCTCTGGAATTTATTTTCAGGATAAACTTTATACCGCATCCACTTGTATTAGTTTAGGAATCATTCTACTTCTAATGACCTATCTTGCCAAAATAAAATGGCTTGCCAAGTTGGTCATGATTTATCCAATTCTACTCATTCCATTTTTTATCGTCAACGGAATCCTTACTGGAAGCGGATTACCGCAACCAATCGTGTGGTATAACAATGCTGAAAATATTGGTATCCGATTATGGACAATTCCTGTGGAAGATATTTTTTATGGCTTTGAATTGATGTTAATCAACGTTTACCTCTATGAAATGCTAAAACACAAATTCAATGTACAACTAAAAAAAATAAATGAACAAGCCATTTAATTATCTTCTATTACTTATCCTATTTATACTACCATTCATGAGTGAATCCCAGACATTAGAAACCGTTGCACAGGTGGACTTAAAAAAGTATGTAGGCAAGTGGTATGAAATTGCCTCCTATCCGCAACGATTTCAAAAAGGGTGCCATTGCACAACTGCGGAATATACATGGAATGAAAAAGGCTACATCACAGTAGAAAACCGATGCAACAAAGATAGTGTGCATGGCAAGCAATCTTATATTAAAGGCAAAGCTTTCGTCGAAAAGAACTCTGGTAATGCAAAATTAAAAGTGCAATTCTTTTGGCCTTTCAAAGCAAAGTATTGGATAATCGATCTTGCAGATGATTATAGTTATGCAGTTGTAAGTCATCCAAATAAAAAATATTTATGGATACTGTCAAGAACACCAAAAATGGATAACTTGATCTACCAACAAATTCTATCTAGATTAGTAGAAAAAGGATTCGATCTAGAGAAACTAAAATCCACCATACAAATTTGAAAAACCTACAAGCAGTTACCGTATTTTGGTTTCGTCGAGATTTACGCTTGCATGATAACCATGGACTTTATGAAGCATTGTTGAGTGCGAATAATGTGCTCCCAATTTTTATTTTCGATAAAAATATTTTAAATAAACTTGCCAACAAAAAAGACAAGCGCGTTTCGTTTATTTATCAAACCTTACAAAACATCCATGCAACTCTACCAAAGCATGGTTCCTCATTATATGTCGTTCATGATGAACCATTGCATGCCTTTAAATATATTTGCGACACTTTTAATGTGAAACAAGTTTTTACAAATCATGATTACGAACCAGATGCCATAGAAAGAGATGAACAAATTAGAACGTGGCTAACAACCAAAAATATTTCCTTTCACACTTATAAAGACCAAACGATATTTGAAAAAGACGAAGTTCTAAAATCAGATGGCACACCATACACTGTATTCACGCCCTATTCAAAAATTTGGAAACAAAAACTAGCAATCGAAAAGCTGCAATCATTTCCTTCAGAGACTTTATTATCTCGTTTATTACAAACAGAACCATTTCCATTTCCTTCCATGAATGAATTAGGATTTGAAAGCTCTGATGTTGAAATTCCTTCAACAGAAATCAATAAAAAAATAATTAGTGAATACCATCTCAGTAGAAATTTTCCAGCGCTACATGGTACAAGCAAATTGAGCATTCACTTGCGCTTTGGAACCGTGAGTATTAGAGAACTTACAGCAATAGCTTTGGCATTGAACGAGCAATGGTTGAACGAATTAATATGGAGAGATTTTTTCATGATGATACTTTTTCATTTTCCAGATGTAGTACATACAAGTTTCAAAAAGAAATATGAAAACATTGCATGGCGAAATAATGAAACTGAATTTTACAAATGGTGTAACGGTGAAACTGGTTATCCGATTGTGGATGCGGGCATGCGAGAGTTGAATGAAACAGGCTTTATGCATAATCGTGTTCGTATGGTAGTTGCCAGTTTTCTAACCAAACATTTGTTGATAGACTGGCGTTGGGGTGAAGCTTATTTTGCTGAAAAATTGTTGGATTATGAACTCTCCTCCAACAATGGCAACTGGCAATGGGCAGCAGGTTGTGGCTGTGATGCTGCGCCTTATTTTAGAATTTTTAATCCAACCGAGCAAACAAAAAAATTTGATGCCGATTTAAAATATATCAAAAAATGGATTAAAAATTTTACACCGAATTATTTACCGCCTATCGTTGAACATGACTTTGCAAGAAAAAGAGCATTAGACGTTTTTAAAAAATCACTAGCAGAATTTGTATAGAAAAATGAAAAATATTTTAATAACAGGAGGAAGTGGTTTTGTGGGAATACACTTGACTATATTGCTGAAGGCAAATGGTTATACTGTAAGTTTACTAACGCGAAAAATAAATCCCAAGCTAGACATTCCACAATATCTGTGGAATTGGGAACAAAAGCAAATAGACTTACAAGCCATTGCTAAGGCAGATGCGATCATTCATTTGGCTGGTGCAAATGTGAATGGAAAAAGATGGAATGCGTCATGGAAAAAAGAAATTTATGATAGCAGAATAGAATCTACTGCGTTTCTTTTTGATATAATATCAAAAAATGCCAATCATCTCGAAGCATTTATTTCTGCATCTGCTACTGGATATTATGGTTGTGTTACTTCAGAAAAAATAGGTCATGAAGATGATTTACCCAGTGATGATTTTTTAGCCAACACTTGCCATCATTGGGAGCTAGCCGCAAACAAATTCACGCAACTTGGCATCCGAACTGTGATGATCCGAACAGGCGTTGTATTATCCGAAAATAGCGAAGCATATAAAAAAATCAGTTTGCCAATTCGTTATGGTTTGGGCGCATCCATTGGCAGTGGCAAACAATATTTTCCATGGATACATGTAGATGATTTATCTGGAATTTATTTAAAAGCTGTGATGGATACAAATGTACAAGGCGTTTTCAATGCCGTTGCACCCGATTACATTACCAATACACAATTAATGGCAACACTCGCCAAGCATTTTAAGAAGCCATTTTTCTTACCCAATATTCCTTCATTTATGATTAAAATATTATTTGGCGAAATTGCAGATTCGCTTCTCAACGGAAGCAGGATTTCATCAGAAAAAATTAGCGGTACTGGGTTTAAATTTAAGTATTCGAGTATAGAGGATTTTGTTGCTTCACTACATTAGATGTGATTTAGTTAGGCAAAACAAATTGGGTTGTGAGAATTATTTGGGCGGCAAGCTCGTTCAGGCCTTCCGTTTTATCGTTGCCGCAATACATCTAAAGATTATCCCCTTCACATGAATTTTCTTTTCACTTCTCTAGGTAATTACCCCCTGCCGATTATCTTTGAACCACGCTAATTTTTATCGAGAAAATGATACGTAAACAATTCACACAAAAACATAAGCACATGAAGAAACTACTATTCTTGATTTTAACGATGATGCCTTTTATTGGTTTCGGACAAAATTATACATCTTATTTTACAGGAAATACCGTCGACACAATTACAACACCAATTGGCGGGGTATGTATTATGGGTGGAGCAACTGAAGATGACAATGCAATGAAGTGGTTTCTGCAAAGAGCCAATGGAGGAGATGTATTGGTATTACGCACAACTGGATCAAATGGTTATAATTCGTATTTGTATTCCAGTTTAGGTATTAATGTCAATTCGGTGGAAACAATAGTTTGTAACAATGCATCAGCAAGTAACGACGCCTATGTAATACAGAAAATAAATCAAGCAGAAGCAATTTGGTTTGCTGGCGGTGACCAATGGACCTATGTAAGTTACTGGAGAAATACACCAGTGGACAATGCCATTAATCAAGCCATTCAACAAAGGAAAATAGTGATTGGCGGGACCAGTGCTGGCATGGCAATTCAAGGCAAATATTATTTTTCTGCACAAAATGGTTCAGTAACTTCAGCTACGGCACTTGCTAATCCATATGACAATCTTGTAACAGTCGATTCAACTTCTTTTATCAAAAATACTTTCTTGAATAACACCATAACAGATACGCATTTTGACAACCCAGATAGAAAAGGAAGGTTGGTCACATTTTTGGCTAGAATCCAATCGGATTATGGTAATTATGCCAAAGCAATTGCTTGTGATGAATACACTGCAGTATGTATAGATACAAATGGCATAGCCAAGGTTTTCGGCGCATTTCCTACGAATGATGACAATGCCTATTTTATTCAATCCAATTGCGAACTTGCGTCTCAATCTCCAGAAAATTGCTCAGCTGCAACTCCATTGACATGGAATTTGGGTGGACAAGCTTTAAAGGTTTACCAAATTAAAGGCGATAATACTGGTACTAAGACTTTTAATCTTAAAACTTGGAAAACAGGAACAGGTGGTACGTGGAATAACTGGAGTGTTTCCAATGGAGCTTTTGCGGAGCAAACTGGTAATGCAATTAATTGTTTTCCATTAGCCATTGAAGAGCCAGATAATCAAGCAGTATTCGATATTTACCCTAATCCTATCAATGACAGACTTACCATCAACATTACTAAAGGTATGCTATCGGATTACCGAATTAATATGTACAATAATCTTGGTCAATTGATTCCTGTACAAATTGTAGCACAACAAAATACATTGGAAATTCAAATGAGTAACTTACATAGCGGTATGTATCTTTTGATAGCGCATGACTTGAAAGGGGAAATATTTAAAAAGAAAATAATCAAAAATTAGAAACCATCTAGTCCAAACAAGTAAACAACGTCTTTGCTGGCGCGGGTTTGCAACCCGTGAACAACTTAATAATCCTCCGCCACAGTCCCTTTGCTGGCGCGGGTTTGCAACCCGTGACCAATAACTAATAATCCTCCACCACAGTCACTTCCACATCATCAAATAATGTTTCATCATCACGCCAAATAAGCATATCCATGTCTTGCATGATTACATCACATTTGATGCCATGCTTATTCAGTTTTGCAGTAAGATTATCTAATCGTTGTTGACATTGATCTACACGTGCTTTAAATAAAGTATCCGCAATACTATCACAACAATAATAATATCCTTTCAAAAAAATAACTATTGTTGCACTATCTTCTTTCCATGTGTGCCATTGTTTAATGATGCTATCCATTTGTACAGTTGAAGCAGAATCCAATTGCACATGCGTGCTATCCATTTTCAACACATTTTTATACAAGGTATCTCTATAACCTGGTTGCCTCAATTTAATATCGAAGTTGATCACATCAGGCAATGAATCATTCATCAATTGTATCGTTTTATAATAGGGTCTATATCCATCTTCTATCACTTGCAATACATAGGTTTTTCCCATTTGTAAAGCCTTGGCATAACTCCCATCCCCATCATTGCTATTGATACTTCCCACTGTCGTATTGTTGTAGGTATAAATAAAGTCGATGTGTCGATTATATAAATTATTCTTGAAATATTTATCTATTACATGCCCCTTCAAACACAAGGTAGGCACAGGTCTTATAGCAGGATATAAATCAAAACTGTACAAATCCAATCCGCCTTTTCCATTTGCTTTTGCGGCTGTACAATAACCCTTCGTTCCTTTTGCATTGACCACCAAAGATCCGTCAAATTGATTGGTATTAATAGGTGCACCTAAATTAATTGGTGCTTTCCAAGTGCCATTTTTATTTCGTCGGCTTACAAATAAATCAGAAGACCCTAATCCAATTTGTCCATCACTTGCAAAATATAAGGTTTCATTATCCGGATGTATAAATGGCGAGGTTTCATTTTTAGCCGTGTTAATCATAGGTCCTACATTTTCAGGCAATGTCCATAAGGTATTCACAAAATGAGAAACCCAAATATCCGTACCGCCGTATCCACCTGGTCTATTGCTGACAAAATACAAATCGGTATTATCGCTACTTAAACTTGCTTGTCCTTCAAACGCAGTTGTATTAATGGTTTCACCAAAGTATTGCGGTGAACTCCACACACTATCTTCTCGATAACTAAAAGCCAAATCGCAACCACCACCAGAAATCCCATTTGGGCTTCGCATATCACAACGTGTATAAAATAAATAATAACCATCCGCGCTCAAAGTAGCTGCACCATCAGGCATATTGGTATTGGGTGGATAGCCCATATTTTTCGCTTTATGCCATACTTGATTCGAATCTCTTTTTGCAATAAAAAAATCTTCATTGCCACCACCAACTTTTCGCGTGAAGACCAATGTATTTCCATCCAAACTGATAGAAGGCAAATACTCATCTTCCAATGAATTAATACTATCACCCATATTCTCCAAATGCACGCCAGGCACGGGTGTACGATCTGCATATTGTTGCAATGCCAATTTTTCTCGATTCATATAGGAACGTTGCATTTTGACACTATCCGTAGTAGAAACAGATAAACGATTCAAAATCAAAATCGCCAATTCATCATCTTTATTGCGATTCATTTTATTCGTCAGTGTGGTGAGCGGGGAATAAGCAATATCGGCATTTAAATCAATAGCTTTATTGGCATAGTACAAGGTATTTGTTTTATCTTTTTTTACATAAAACAATTCTGCTAAACGGACATTACTTTTTACATCCTTTGGGAATTGATCACTTAATTTTTGAAAGGCGGAAATCGCTTTATCGTATTTGCCTTGCAAGAATAATTCTTCACATTGCTTACACTTTGTCTTATACAATTGCAAACTATCCGCATTGCTTTGTGCCATGGAAATAGTAGAAACCAGCATTTGCAACAAATAGAAAAAGCTGAACAATAGAATAGCGGGTAATCGAATGCCACACTCTCCCACTCTATAATATTTTTTTCTTGCCATCCTATTTCCTAACACGATTAATGATTCTATTTGGAAACGTAAATGTAATACTTGTCCATTATTATTTTAGACAAGAAAAAAATGGGTTGAGAATTTGTTGGGCGGCTCACACGCTTTCCGTTCCAATCTTTTTGCTTGCTCCGCAGCAAAAAGGATTTCCACTACAATCGTTGCCGCAATGCATCCACTAAAAATTATGTGTGTTAAATATGTAAAGCCATCGAATTTTCTAAGGCCCAAACCAACTTCTTACACCAAGGAGAGCGCGGTATTGTTCACAAACTCAATTCAATGTTTATCGTGTAGATTTTTGACTTCTTACATACTCATTCAACTCTTGTTTGGATGCATCAAAACTAAATACCTTCGATACATTAAAATAATTATTGGCATCGAGGCAATAGGCATAAGCAAATTTTGCAAAACTTAATTTAGTTTCTTCAAAACTCATGGCTTTGCAAACTTCTACAATTTGATTTGTAGTCATACAATTGCTTTCGATGATCTGTTGAGCTGTGGATAAGCGGGTTTCATCAAAACCAGATTCCTTAATGCTTTTCATGGCATCTTGAAAGTTCATATTGCTCATCCCATTACAATCGGAACGATGATTATTATTTTGTTGGCGATTATTATGGTCTTGGTAGCTATAATTTTGACTGTTCGGATGATCATAACTGATTACTTCTCCTTGTTGTCTTCCATTACGCGATTGGCTTTGTGATTCATTGACTGAAACATTTACACCCAAATTAATTCCTCCAACATTCACTCCTGCACGTGTAGTGGTTGTATTATTACGTGTCTCTACACCCATTTGAATACCACCTCCATAAATAATTTCATCCGGGTGATTAAATCTATACACCGCACAGTTGCTAGGCCGTGGCATATTTTGCTCCGCTGGCGAAAAAGAATAAAAACGCAATACCGCCTTTCCAGATTTATCCTTTTTAATTCGATAGGTTACATCTTGCGGAACATTGTTTGCATCCACAACCATCAAAACCGATTTTGAAATTTCTTTCATCACTGGGTTTTCAAAAATAATTTTACAATTGTAATAAGGCTGAGGCAATTCTTCCAATCGAATATTTGTTTGGGCAACTTCATTTTGTCGCTCCCCATTTAATATCAAGAAAAATTTATCACCACTCTCCGAAAAGATGGTCAAATTTGCTGTAGGTAAAAATTGTGCATTCGTCGTTGTAGCGAAAAAAAGAAATAGAGCAAGAAATAAAATGGACAATTTCATGGATTATTATTTTAGAACAAACATACTTTGCTTGTCATTATTGAACAAATAATATTCCTTAATGAGCTATTAATAGATTATCTATCAAGCGAACTCCTTCTAATTTCGCCGCTACCAAAACAACCATCTTTTTACTCGAATCAAAATCTGGTAGAAGAATTAAAGAATCTGCCTCAGCCAATAAAATGTATTCAGGTTCCAAGCCAATCTCACATAATTCCCTTGCACAATGCGTTGACAATGCAGCAAAAGAAATGCTTTGCCAATTTGTATTTATATATTGTAAAGAACCAAAAATGGCCTTTGCCTTTTCCCTACCTTGTGGCGACAAGAGTGTATTTCGTGAACTCATTGCCAAGCCATCCGATTCGCGAAGTGTAGGACAAGTAATTAATTCCACAGAAGATTGTGTAATTTCTAAAAGTCGCTTTACGACCAAACATTGCTGAAAATCCTTCTGCCCCATATACAAGCGAGTCGGCTCAACTATCATCAATAACTTATGTACAATATTACAAACCCCATTAAAATGTCCAGGTCTGTATTTACCATCTAATATGGTGTCTAAGTAGCCGATATCATAGAGTTCCAAATTGTCCATCCCGAATGGATACATTTCCTTTACGTCAGGAAGAAATAAAATATCCGTTCCGACGCTCAGCAATTTTTCGATATCTTCTCCAATGGTAATTGGATATTTTGCAAAATCTTTAGGGTCATTAAATTGGGTTGGATTTACAAAAATGCTACAAACTGTAATTTCATTTTCTTGTTTTGCGTGTTGAATTAAAGACAAGTGCCCTTCATGTAATGCGCCCATTGTAGGAACAAATCCAATTGTACTTTTGGTAGAAGTTAACAATTCCTTAAGGTCTTTTGCAAATTGCAGAATATGCATATGAGTCAAATATATATGTAGGGATTCAATTAATAGGCATTTTTAGGTAAAAAAATTGTACATTCGCCACCCGAAATGTATATCGCTCAAATAAATTAACCTTAATGTCAATCATTCAAAAGAAAAAAATTCTTTTTATTACGCACGAATTAGCGCCTTATAATGAGGAGACAGACTTTGCAAAGATATTAAATCAACTCGCCGTCAAATCAAATGAAACTGGCTACGAAGTAAGATGTATCATGCCTCGTTTTGGGAGTATTAATGAACGCCGACACAGATTACATGAGGTTGTTCGTCTTTCTGGTATCAATATAAATGTAGATAATGAAGATTATCCTTTGGTTATTAAAGTAGCCTCCCTTCCTAATGCGCGTTTACAAGTTTATTTCATGGATAATGAAGACATGTATAAACGCAAAACGACTTTCCGAGACGAACAAGATCAATTTTACAGCGACAATGCAGAAAGAGCAATCTTCTTTTGTAAAGGTGCTCTTGAAACGGTAAAAAAATTTGGTTGGCCTCCTGATGTTATTCATGTTCATGGTTGGATGAGTGCATTGATACCGATGTATGTCAAATCTTTTTACAAAAAAGAGCCCGTTTTTGCAAACTCGAAAATCGTTTTCTCTTTAACAAAATCTACATACAACGAAAAGCTAAATGCTAATTTTGGCAAACAACTTTTAGCAAGTACGCCTTTAAAAGAAAAAGATGTAGACATTTATAAAGAAGGTGCAAATGTAGACATGTACCATGGTGCTACTAAAAATGCAGATGCCGTGATCTTTGCTGGCAATGAGATTGATGCGAAAGTGATCAGCGAAGTCAAGCCGACAAAAAACAAAAAAGTGTTAAATTTCGCTACAGAAGAGAGTGACATAAGAGAAATCATGGATCTCTATAGTACCTTGGCAGGCAAATAATTTTAATGATTCAATTTAAGGATTTTAAGCAAATGAACAAATCTTCTATATATGGATTAGTAGTTTCTACTATCCTTTTTTTTATGATGTCGGGATGTAAAGAAAATACAATACTACCACCCGATTTGGTTCCAACCATTGATAATATAAATACCTTCGATAGCACTTTTAGTCTGCTAACCAATAATATTGTTCAGGATTCTTTATTAACAGGAGGCGTATTGAACGGTGCTCGAGTTTCTAGTTCAACAACTTTTTACCATGCTTTAGGTAGTATTTCTGGCGATGCAGTTTTTGGAAAAACAAATGCCTCTTTTCATGTGGAAGTATTACCTGCAACGACAAATTTCCAATTCAAAACGGATTCTACTGGTACAACAAGAACCATTGATTCCATCGTTTTATCTATTCCATTCGTTTCTTCTTGGGGAGATACAACCAATAATGTAAGCCAAACATTTAATGTTTACCGCTCCATTAAAACCTTTTCACGTGATTCGGCTCAATACGATTTTACACGCGATTCGGCAGATTTCACTCATCTAATTGCCTCTCAAACAGTTAATTTCAACACGTTTAAAACAGATTCACCATTAGTTGGCACCGTAAAACAACAGCCACAACTTCGTTTCAAATTAGCGTCTTGGTTTAGCGATAGCTTGCAAACACAAGTTGATTTAGGCGCTAATGGTGCAGCAGCAGATTTCTCTAAATTTTTAACTTGGTGGAAAGGATTTTATATCACACCAGCCGACAGTAATTCTGGATCCACCATTGGCTATTTCAACAATTATAAAACGCGATTGATTATCTATTATCGCTATACAAAAACAACCGGCGGACAAGATACAACTTCTAGTGTATTCTCATTTGATCCAAATTATTGTAATCGATTTAATACAATTATCCGAAGAAGAAGTGGAAGTATAGCTGCCAATTTTGTTGGAAGCATATTAAATCCTTTGGGTGATTCTGTTTTATTTGCACAAGGAGAACCAGGATTAGCTGCTCAAATCAGAATACCTGCTCTGAAGAATTTCCCCAATTCCATTATCAATAAAGCCGAGCTTACATTCACTGCAATATCACCTTTTGAATCTTGGAGCGATACCATTCAGTACGGCGGCCTCAACCCGCGTTTGCAAATATTAAAAACGGATACTACTGGTAATGATTTGTTTGTAGAAGAATATTCCACATTTGGATCTGGTTTTGTTGATGGCAAAAGGTCTACTTATTCAGAAGCTGGTATTAACTACACACAATATAAATTTGTAATTACAAATACAATTCAGAAAATTATATCACAAAATGATACTACATTTAGGCTCAAAATAATGGGTACTAATATTGGATTACCTGGAGCATACCGTTCTGTCCTTCGCGGTAGCAATAGCTCCAATAATTTGGTACCAAAATTGTATATGATTTATACCAAAATTAAATAATAAAACATGTGTGGAATAGTTGCTTATATAGGACCGCAAGAGGCTTATCCTATAATCATTAAAGGTCTTAAAAGATTGGAATACAGAGGTTATGACAGTGCTGGAATTGCCTTATTAAATGAATCCTTATCTATATTAAAAAAGGAAGGCAAAGTACTCGACTTAGAAGTTTTTACAAAAGGGAAATCGACTGTCGGCAATATTGGAATTGGGCATACACGTTGGGCAACACATGGTGTTCCTTGTGATCGAAATGCGCATCCACATCAATCTAATTCTGGCAATCTTGCGATAATTCATAATGGTATCATTGAAAATTATGCTTCCTTACAAGCTGAATTAATTCAACGTGGATATACCTTTGAAAGTGATACGGATACAGAAGTATTATTGAACCTAATTGAAGACATTCAAAAAGAAGAAAAGGTAAGTATTGAAGAAGCATTACGTATTTCTCTCAATCAAGTGATTGGTGCGTATGCAATTGTCATATTAGATAAAAGAGAACCTAATAAATTGGTTGCGGCACGTAAAGGAAGCCCATTGGTTATTGGCATTGGCAAAGATGAATATTTTGTTGCATCTGATGCTTCACCAATCATAGAACATACAAAAAAAGTTGTTTATTTAAATGATGAGGAAATTGCAGTTCTTCACCGAGGTGGTTCTTTAGAAATCAAAACATTAGGCAATGTTAAGAAATCACCATACATCCATAAACTTGAAATGCAGCTAGAAACAATTGAGAAAGGCGGCTACGAACATTTCATGTTGAAAGAAATTTATGAGCAACCACAAGTTATTTTAGATTGTATGCGTGGTCGGATGAATGCGGAACAAGGATGGATACGATTAGGCGGTATTAATGAATTTTCAACTAGAATAAATAATGCCAAACGTATTATTATAACAGCTTGTGGCACTTCTTGGCATAGTGGTCTAATCGCCGAATATTTGATCGAAGAACTAGCTCGTGTACCTGTTGAAGTAGAATATGCATCAGAATTTAGATATCGTAATCCAATCATATCAGAGAAGGATGTGGTGATTGCCATTTCACAATCTGGTGAGACAGCCGACACGCTTTCTGCGATTCAAATAGCAAAGGAAAAACAAGCATTAATTTATGGCATTTGCAATGTGATTGGTTCTTCTATTGCCAGAGCATCTCATGCAGGTTCATATACACATGCAGGTCCTGAAATCGGCGTTGCATCTACAAAAGCTTTTAGCGTACAAGTTACCATACTTACTTTATTGGCCTTACAATTGGCACAAAGTAAAGGCACCATTTCGCAATCTCGCCTTCGACAAATTTTGTATGAAATGGAAACTATTCCAAACAAAGTGAAAGAGGCTTTAAAAACAAATGACAAAGTAAAAGAGTTGGCAGCTAAATATAAAGATGCACAAAACTTTCTATACTTAGGTCGTGGGCTTTGCTTTCCAATTGCTTTAGAAGGTGCATTAAAATTAAAAGAGATTTCCTATATACATGCTGAAGGTTATCCTGCTGCAGAAATGAAGCATGGTCCTATTGCGTTAATAGATGAAAACATGCCCGTGTTATTTATTGCGACCAATAAGAGTGCGCACGAAAAAATAGTTTCTAATATCCAAGAAGTTAAAGCAAGAAAAGGAAAAGTAATTGCCATCATCAACGAAGGAGATTCCATTATCAGCGATTTAGCAGATGACTATATTGAGATTCCAGAAACAGATGAATTATTATCTCCACTTGTGTCTATAGTACCATTGCAATTATTAGCGTATCACATTGCGCTAATGCGTGGATGTAATGTAGATCAACCTAGGAACTTGGCAAAAAGTGTAACGGTGGAATAGTAACCACTCGTTATATTTTTCTATAATAATTTACGTTGAAGCAAACTGCTAATGTATTTGTAATTTCTCTTGTAATTTTTGCTTAGCAGATGTTTCCCACTCCTGTCGCAAAATACTCAGAACCATACTGCTTCTCCTTTTTCCATCCGATTTGATACCATGTGATCGAAGAATTCCTTCTTCAACACAACCAATACTTTTCATCGCCGCGATACTTCTTTCATTCTGATGATCAGCCCTAAATTCAACACGCTCCATACCCATTTGTTCAAAAACAAATTGCAATAGGAGCAGCTTACAATGTTTATTTAATCCAGTTCCTCTAAAGGCTTTCCCATACCAAGTATAACCCAATTGAAGTGTTTTATTATTCAATTGTATATCATAAAATCTTGTACTCCCAGCATATTTTTGTTGCAATTTATCAAACACAATAAATGGATATTCCATTAATGTATTTCTTGCATTAATGGCAGATTCAATATAATTTTTCATGCCTTCTTCACCTATTGGTTGAATGAAGGAATAGGTCCATGTTTCAGGTTCTTGCAACGCGAATCCAACCAGATATTCATAATCACTTAGCGCTAAAGGTCTAAGCTTTACATTCTCATTTTCTAAAATATAGTCTTGCAAAAAATCAAATTTCGGCATATCCATTAGTCCAAAATGGCTAGACTTTTCGCAATGATTTCTATACAAATATCCATTTCATTTTTAGTAATTAATAAGGGTGGAGCAAAACGAATTTTGTCACCATGTGTTGGTTTGGCTAGCAATCCATTTTTCATCATCTCAAGGCATAAGGTCCAAGCAGCATCTTTATGACTATGCTTGATAACAATTGCATTGAATAATCCTTTTCCACGTATCAATGAAATGTAAGAACTTTGCAAAGCTGCCAATTTAGTTCGAAAATAATTGCCTAATTCATCCGAATTTTCAGCCATATTTTCATCTACTAAAACTTGCAAAGCAACCATTGCCACTTTACATGCTAATGGATTTCCACCATACGTAGAACCGTGTTCACCTGGTTTAATAGTCAACATAATTTCATCGTTACACAAAACTGCACTTACTGGTAGCGTACCGCCGCTTAAGGCTTTTCCTAGAATAAGTATATCTGGCTTTACGGATTCATAATCACAAGCCAACATCTTTCCAGTTCGCGCCAATCCTGTTTGAATTTCATCTGCAATAAATAATACATTCGCTGCTTTGCACATCGCATAACAGCTACTTAAATAACCAGCATCAGGTACTACAACGCCTGCCTCTCCTTGAATAGGTTCAACTAAAAATCCACATACATTTTTATCTTTTAGTGCACCTGCTAATTCATTCAAATTATTGTATTCGATAGAAATATAACCAGGTACAAAAGGTCCGAAATCTTTCTTGGAATCTGGATCTGAACTAAAGGAAATAACATTGATAGTACGACCATGAAAATTACCCTCACATACTATAATTACTGCTTTATTTTCTTCAATTCCTTTATATGCATAACCCCATTTACGCGCCAACTTAATGGCAGTCTCAACGCCTTCAACACCTGTATTCATTGGCAACACTTTATCATAACCAAAAAATGAAGTGATAAATTGTGCATATTCACCCAGCAATTCGCTATGAAAAGCACGTGAAGTCAAGGTTAATTTTTGTGCTTGGTCTACTAAAGTTTGTATAATTCTAGGGTGACAATGCCCTTGGTTTATTGCAGAATATCCACTTAAGAAATCGAAATATTTTTTTCCTTCCACATCCCAAACATAAATACCTTTCCCTTTATCTAAAACTACTGGCAAAGGATGATAATTGTGTGCATTGTATTTTTCTTCCCGCTCAATACATTGACTACTTCGAGATTGTAATAAAGTTTCCATTCGGCAAAATAAAGCAAAAGAATGCAATGTTTCGTTTATTTATAACAGGTATCTTTTTCTAACGCCTTATAAGAAATTATTTCTTCAACAATCATTCATTTCATGCGCTTGCAGAATAATAAAATCATTTTTCAGTCCATCTTGGTATTGATACAAAATGCTAAACATTTCTCGTCCATACTGTTTATATAATGTCAAAAAATTATCATGCCTTTCTTGTAAAGTATGATTAGGAAATAAACTCGTCTTTAACTTATGTATGTTCGTGTAAATCTGTTCATCTTTCTTTTTTATTTGCGTCACAAATTTTTCATGAATTCTCTTTTGAATTTTTTCTGCTTTCGCATGATGAGCAAGCATACTCACTTCTAAGGGCTTATTTACTTCTTTGCTTAATAAATTAATCTCCTGATAGTATGAATTTATTGTATTTTGTAATTTATCTAATTCCTGCATTGTATCTGATTTTGCAACAAATTGTTGATATAATGCTTCAATATCTTTAAATAAATCTGCATGGCTCAATGACAACAAATTCATTCTTTGTTGTTCCTTTTCGCCAATCCAAAGTATAGAATTTCTTAATTGCAAAATAGGGTAAACAATATGATGGTATGCAAATAAAGATTTCAATTCCATCCAATAGGCAATCTCTGCGCCGCCACCAATGAATGCTATATTGGGCAATATATTTTCTTGGTACAATGGTCGTAAAATCACATTCGGCGAAAATCTTTCAGGGTATTGATGAAGCTCATAAAGCAACGCTGTTTTATCAAAAGAAATGGCGGTATTATTTACTGTCCATTGCTCCCCTAGTCGCTCTATCCTTTCTCGAATATTGTCTTTTAAGTAGAATAAATTTAATTCCCTAGGTGAAGCTTGTGCTGTGTAATTTACCTGCAGTTGCTCTATCGTTTTTGCAACAACCAAATGAGAACTTTGTTGTATTAATTCATCTTCCATTACAGGAATGAAAGTCCTTTTGAATTCAGTATCATCGCCATCAACAACCAATAAGCCATACTTACCAAATAAATGATGGACAAGTATTCGCGTAGCTTCGGCAATCGTATTGGTCGAATGATAGACTTCTTGTAATACATCAAACAAATATTTTTCATCTTCCTTTTGGAGGTTCAATGTAAGACAAACTTCTTGTAAGATAGGTTCTAAATCTTTAGTAGACATTCGCCCGCAAGCCCCTGTCTGTGGCGTATCCCATTGGAATTCTTTTTGATTATAGTGAAATGCGCCAATTTCCTGCAAATCATCATCTTCACTTCCCATATAAAAAACAGGCACGAATTGAGAATCCTTGAATTGCATTTTGCATTGTTCTGCCAATTTAATGGTATGCATTATTTTATATATAAAATATAAATGACCTGTAAAAATAACTGGCTGATGCGCAGTACAAATCGTGAATGTATTTTGCTTCTGCAATAATCCAAATGCATTTTCTTCTTCTTCTGTGATGTTTATTTTTGCATATTGCTTTCGCAAAACACGGACTAATAAATCTCTTTGTTCGGGATGAAAAATTTTATGACTTAACTGCTTCTGCAATGTTTCGACCGATGGAAATGCTTCTATAAAAGGAAGCAATTTTTCATTTTCATCAACATAGTCCATCACTAATTTTGAAAATGAATTTGTTTGCGAAATGGGGATTGTGTGTTTTTCGAATTTCATTTTATACCGTTTTTCCATCCACCATTTTAAAAGTTCTATCTGTTAGTTTAGCCAATTCATCATTATGTGTTACCATCACAAAGGTTTGTTTCATTTCATCACGAAGCAAACGTATTAAATTAAAAATAGCCATCGAATTTTCACTATCCAAATTACCAGTTGGTTCGTCGGCTAAAACTATACTCGGTTTATTCATCAATGCTCTTGCAATAGCAACCCTTTGTTGTTCTCCTCCCGAAAGTTCATTTGGCTTGTGATGTATTCTGTCTTTCAATTGCAATAGATCTAATAATTCCGAAGCTCTCAGCATGGCATTTTTTTTTGAAATCCCAGCAATCCAACCCGGCATGCAAACATTTTCTACCGCAGAGAATTCCGGAAGCAAATGATGAAACTGAAATACAAATCCAATTCTTTGATTTCTGAAGTGGGCTAATTTTTTATTACTCATTGCGAATACATCTATACCATCGATAAAAAGTTGTCCAGAATCTGGTTTGTCTAAGGTTCCCATAATATGTAGCAATGTACTTTTGCCGGCACCTGAAGAACCAATGATACTAACGATTTCAGACTCTTGCACGGTTATATTTACCCCCTTTAAAATGGCAAGATTTCCGTAATTTTTTATTATGTTTTTTGTAGATAACATAATGCAAACATAAAGATTTGGTGGATATAAATTATATGTTACATTTGCGGCAAATAACAAATCATAAAAACAAAATTATATGTTCTGGAGTTTAGAATTAGCCTCACATCTTGAAGAAGCCCCATGGCCAGCCACCAAAGATGAATTAATAGATTACGCCATTCGTTCAGGCGCGCCTTTGGAAGTCATCGAGAACATTCAAGAACTAGATGATGAAGTAGAATCTTATGAAGGTATTGAGGACATTTGGCCTGATTACCCTACACAAGAAGATTTCTTTTTTAACGAAGACGAATATTAAAAATTAAGTGCTGGAAGGCACTTTTTTTTATTTCGTGAATTGCAGAATTGTAAATTCTTACAACTTATGCATTACCACTTATGACTTATGCATTACCACTTATGACTTATGCATTACCACTTATGACTTATGCATTACCACTTATGACTTTCATAAGTTGCTCAACTTGCTCTATCAACAAATGGTCATCATCATTGATGATTTCATATTTACAAAATGGTCGTTTTTCTTCGTCTGTCATTTGGCGTCGCATACGAAGTTCGATTTGTTCTTCTGTCAATTGATCGCGTTGCATAATTCTTTCCATTTTTTTTTGCAAAGGCGACACAACTAAAATGATGTCATCGAGTTGTTTATAGGAATTGGATTCTATGAGCAAAGCTGCTTCTTTCAACACAAAAGACGTGGTTTGTTGTATCATCCACACTTCACCAAGAGCCAATACTTTAGGATGTATGATGGCATTCAGTTGTTGCCGTTTTTGCTCATCTTGAAAAATTAAGGCAGCTAAAATACCTCTATCAAATTGTCCATTCCGATAGACGCCTTCCCCAAATATTCGAATCGTTTTTTCTTTTACTTCTTCGTCATCTGTATATAATTTCTTCGCGACATCATCGGCATAGAAAACAGGTATACCCAGCATTTCAAACAATTTGCATACTGTCGATTTACCACTACCTATTCCTCCTGTAATTCCAATTTTACGCATGATGTAGATGAACTAAAAAAGAGTTAAGGGGCATTCTCATTTTTTAATTTATTCGGTGAAAATACAAAAGTGTATTAAATTGCGACATGGATTTTTTAAAAGAATTATTTAAGGAGAATTATTCCGAAAGCAACTTTTTTTTATTGGCAGGACCTTGTGTGATTGAGTCAAAAGCAGTATTGCATGAAACAGCATCAGAGCTCGTATCTATTTGTCAAGAATTGAAAATTCCCTTGGTATTCAAATCTTCTTATACCAAAGCAAACAGAAGCAGCGTGCATTCATTCACTGGCATTGGAACAGATAAAGCATTAAGGCTTTTGGCAGACATCAAAGAAGAATTCAATATCCCATTGGTCACAGATATTCATACCGAAGAAGATGCTATGATGGCTGCTGAATTTGTAGATGTATTACAAATCCCAGCCTTCTTGTGTAGACAAACTTCCTTATTAGTTGCCGCAGCAAAAACACAAAAAGTAGTCAATATCAAAAAAGGTCAATTCCTTTCTCCAGATGGAATGCAATTTGCCATGCAAAAAGTACAATCACAAAACAACGAAAAAGTGATGCTTACGGAACGAGGTACTACTTTTGGTTATCAAGATTTAATCGTAGACTATCGTGGTATTCCGATTATGAAAGCCTTTGGCAAACCAGTAATTATGGACTGCACCCATGCATTACAACAACCTAATCAATCTTCTGGCGTTACAGGTGGCAAACCTGAATTGATTGAAACCATTGCGAAATGTGCCATCGCAGCAGGTGCGGATGGACTCTTTATTGAAACACATCCAGACCCTAAAAATGCCCTGAGTGATGGGGCCAATATGCTACCCCTGAAAGAACTCAAATCTTTATTACAAAAATTAATTCGTGTAAGAAACGCAGTTATTTAATTCATGGCATTCAAACAACACGAGATAGAAGCCATTGCCCATTTCTTACCCGATGGCACGGCTGAAGACGTCATTGCGTATATGCATGAATATAAAATTCACCTCAAAGTACAACGGGATAGAAAATCGATACTTGGCAATTACCGACCAGCACATCAACATCTGCCCCATCGAATTTCAATCAATGCAAGCTTAAATAAATATCATTTTTTAATCACCCTGATTCATGAACTTGCCCACTTAATCAACCATCTCCAATACCAGAATAAGGTTGCTCCACATGGCGCAGAATGGAAATCTATTTTTGCTCAATTATTACAAAAATTTATTGCAAAAAAAGTGTTTCCAAGCGATATAGAAAATGCCTTGCACGAATCCATGAGAAGCTTAGCTGCCAGCACTTGTAGCGACCCGAAATTGTTTCGTGTACTGCATCAATACGATACTTCAACACGAGGTATTATGATAGAACAATTGCAAATAGGTGATCTATTTCAAATAGAGAATGGCCGGGTTTTTAAACTATTACTCAAGCGACGTACCCGCTATGAATGTGAAGAAATAAAGACGGGAAAGAAATATTTATTTCCAGGAATTTATGAAGTTTCTAAAGAATAGTTAAAATTATAATCAATTATTATATATTTGTAAGCACGAAAAATAAGTAAATGAAAAAACAACTACTCTGTTTACTATCTATTATTGGTTTTTACTCCGCTTCTGCTCAATACGACTATAGTCCAAATGGACGCAATGATGCGCCTATATTAGGCATGCAATGGGGCTTTGTTGGCGGTGGTTTTTCTGCCATGTTACCTAATCGTGATGACCTAGATGCAGATCAAAGACTAGACCCACAAACCATGAACTTCTCTTATGCCGCAGGTGTGGAAGGTGTATATTGGTTTCAAAAAACCGTTGGCTTTGGTGGCCAATTATTGTATTGGATGGGTGGTGCAGCTTACACTGGAAAAGACACCATTTCTAAAGAGAGTTTAACAGGAAAGACAGAACTTTCTTACCTCAAATTACCTTTACTTTTTCATTTCAAATCATACAACAGATATTACCCTAACAGACGCGTTAGATTCAGCGCGCAATTCGGACCATACATTGCATTTTTAGGAAATTATTCTGATAAAGTTTCTTTGAAAGACGAAGCTGGTAAAGAAATCGCAAATCAAACGGTAGCTACAGGAATGTCTGTCACCTCTACTATTGTTGGTTCTCAAAAAGGAAAAATAACTGGAGAAATTTACAACCCTTTGGACCTTGGGTTTGTATTTGCAGTAGGCGGCGAATTACGTCTTTGGACCAGAACAATTGTGACTTTGCATCTTCGTGCTGATATTGGATTTAGCAATGTAGAGAATACAAAAGGAATGAAAATTAAATATGGTTCAGATACTACCCAATATGATTTCAATTATTGGAGCGGAGACTATGCCAAATACAATGAACCAAATGCCATTGATGTTTCGAAAGGCTGGGCATCCAATAGACCTGCAACCAAAAACTTCTCCTTAGGCGCATTCATCGGTGTACGAAAATATTTAAAATAATTAGGAAAGAAATTCAATCAATGAAAAGAAAATTATTCATCATCATATTCAGTCTTGTTTTTCATCATTCCTATGCACAAAATGAAGGTCGTGTAGGAATTTTTGCTGGTATCAACCGCACTTCACTTTCCAATACGAAAGACAAAGCAGCTGGTGATTGGATGCCAACATTCAAACCATCCATCGGTTTAGAAGCAGGCTATTACTATACTTTATTTAAAAAATTACCCATGGGTTTTAATACCCAAATTTCTTATACCCAATTGGGGCAAAACTATAAAGGCAATTATGCAGATAGCACCAGTTTTTATGCTTACTCGAGATTGAATTACTTGCGAATTGGGCTTGGTATGCATTTCGGTTCCAATATGCGCAGACAAGTTGCTTTTACATTGGACGCTGGCGTTAATTACGGCATGCTGCTCAATTACCAAGAACGTTATGAATTGATTCGCTACAATAATGATCGATTTATTTTAGATGCCCAAAACACAGATTTCAATTTATATGATACCGTTTCTCGAGTTGGTACTCTTACAGCACCGCTCTATAATAAAACGGATTTAACTGTCTATGGAGCTTTAGGTTTGGATTTTTTATTGTCAAAAAGAATTGTATTTGGATTCTGCGGTCGTATGGACATGGGAATGAATACTGTCGAAAATAGTGCAACTAAAATTAATGTAAATTACAATTCTAACCCACCGCAAACAGAATCATTTGCACCATTCAATACACCATCTAAATTTAGAGGTCCTGTGGATGCAAAAATTAAAAGAGACAAAACCACCAATCAATATTATGGTATCTATTTCTCTTTTAAATATCGTCTCTTCAATGAAGAAAAAATTGAAGATTGGTATAAAGAACATATTTTTCCTTAGTAGGAAAATGGATTCCCATATTATGATTAAATATAATTAATAGCATATTAAAAAGGCTTCGCGTTGAGTGAAGCCTTTTTTAATAATTATAGAATATTACTATGCTTTTGATATATTTGAAAAAAAGATTTCGTGCAACTGGATTGGACAACTACTTCAGAAATGTATGTATCCAATTTTAAAATAGAACAAAGTAATGATGCCATCCATTGGAATGCCATCGGACAAGTAGAAGCATCGCGAAATAATGCGCTTGAAAATGAATATCACTATAACGATGTGACAAACTTTACGGGTACTATGTATTATAGAATTAAACAACTCGATATAGATGGAAAATATACCTATTCTCAGGTAAGAAAAGTAATGCGTGAAACCTCTATCGACATATCCATTTATCCTAACCCTTGTACCATGTATTTACATATTTCATTACCAAAAACACAAGAAAACACCTTGATTGAAATTTATTCTCTCGATGAAAAAAAATTAATAACAGAACAAACCAACAATTTGACATATACCATCAATACAGAATCCCTAACCAAAGGAACCTATCTATTGCGTGTGTCGAACAGCGAAAAAACCTACACAACTAAATTTGTGAGAAAGTAAATTTGTTAGAAAATAAGATTGTTCGGTGTGTTTTAAAATTGCATCCTGCTTTGTAGGATGCTTTTTTTATTTTACTTAAAAAGGCTAGACAAGAAAGTTTCTGATGTGGGCGGCGAACACGCTTTCCGTTCCAATCTTTTTGCTGCAGAGCCAGCAAAAAGGATTTCCACTGCAATCGTTGCCGCAATGCAGTGCATCATATGAAGTTCTTGTTTTATTAAAGTTTCTTGCTTCTAAGTTGCGCTGTTGAGATTTTAGCGCAGCGCATCTCGAATCGAATGGTAGATATAAAGCGATTTTTAATCGCAATCAAGCAGATTGCAAATCTGCCATTATCTTACTTCGGCACATGTCCTTTTGAACATGTTGAAGAGCGTGTGTTAGGTTTGGTTCTGTCATTTGTGCAACTCAAATTAAACCCTTTCAGGCATGTGCGCCAACTTAAGATAGCTTTTTCGAGCTGCTGTTCCTAATTTTCTCTATCATGCCTGGCATCATAGATGCAACATGGGGGCTATTAGAGATGTTAGCGCAGCGCATCTCGAATGGTAGATATAAAGCGATTTTTAATCGCATACAAGCAGATGGTAAATCTGCGATTATCTATACTTCGACATACCCTGCGGAACATATTGAAGAGCTATGATGACATGTTTAAATTAATAGGTAT
>CANJRV010000025.1 GCA_947476825.1 Bacteroidota bacterium
TAAAATCCGTGATGCAGACAAAGCCAAGTTAGAATCACGGATTAAACAGATTAACGGATGACACGGATTAAAGGAATTATTAGATGCTTCAGATCTCAAAAATAAGCTTCTTCAGAATCCGTGCAATCTGTGCCATCCGTTAAAATCCGTGATGCAGACAAAAAATAAGCTACTACAAAATCTTTGCAATCTGTGCCATCCGTTAAAATCCGTGATGCAGACAAAAAATAAGCCACTTCAAAATCTTTGCAATCTGTGCCATCCGTGAAAATCCGTGATGCAGACAAAAAATAAGCCACTTCAAAATCCTTGCAATCTGTGCCATCCCATAAAATCCGTGATGCAGACAAAAAGAGAACGAAAAGTTCGAATTCACACATTCCCATTAATTATTTTCAAAGTACAAGTCAATCTTCTACCTTTGCGCACATAATTATAGAATTCGATTTTATGCAATCACTACAAGATACCGCCTCCCAGGTAAGAAGGGATATTTTACGTATGGTGCATGCCGTTCAAAGTGGACATCCAGGCGGCTCCCTCGGTTGTGCAGATTATTTAGTTGCCTTGTATTTTCATTTCATGAAACATGATCCTGCATTTGCAATGGATGGAAAAAATGAAGATTTATTCTTCCTATCCAATGGTCATATTTCTCCTCTGTTTTATAGTGTCTTGGCGCGTAGTGGCTATTTTCCAATTGCCGAATTAGCTACTTTTCGTAAACTAAATACACGCTTGCAAGGGCATCCTGCTACGCACGAACATTTACCTGGCGTACGTATAGCTAGTGGTTCTTTGGGACAAGGTTTAAGCGTAGCTATTGGTGCGGCATTGACTAAAAAATTAAACAATGATCCATGTATGGTTTACTCATTGCATGGCGATGGCGAATTGCAAGAAGGACAAAATTGGGAAGCCATCATGTTTGCAGCCCACCATAAAGTAGATAATCTACTAGCAACTGTCGATTATAATGGACAGCAAATAGACGGTAGCACTGCGTTTGTGATGAATTTAGAAAATTTGAAAGATAAATGGCTTGCCTTTGGTTGGGATGTTTTGGAAATGGATGGCAATGACATGAACGATATTTTGAAAGTAGTAGCCGAAGCAAAAACAAGAATGGGCAAACATAAACCAGTTTGTATTTTAATGAAAACAATAATGGGTAAAGGGGTAGACTTTATGGAAGGAACCCACGAATGGCATGGCATAGCGCCTAGCGACGCCCAATTAGAAAATGCATTATCTCAACTTTCAGAAACATTGGGTGACTATTAATGGTATTCGACTTTTGGAAATATTGTTCTAAAAAAATGCTCATCGGTATTATACTTTTAATACCAATACTTGCTTTTGCCCAAACCCAAAAGAAGACCAGAATTTTATTTTTATTGGACGCATCTTCAAGTATGACTTATCCTTGGAATCCAGCCAATACTCGGTTTGAGGTAGCTTCCTCCATGGTTTTACAAATAATTGATAGTATTTATAGTATCAACAATGAAGTGGAGTTTGCGGTAAGAGCATACGGTACCATTTATCCAGCACAAGAAAAAAACTGTACCGACACTCGATTGGAAGTACCTTTTAATGTGCAAAATGTAGACCAAATAAAAACACGTTTGAAATATATAACTCCGCGTGGATTTTCACCAATTGCCTACAGTATTCAACAAGCTAGTGAAAATGAATTGGCCAATGCGCTGGAATATGATTACAGCATCATTCTCATTAATGATGGCGGCGAAAGTTGCAATGGTGATGTTTGTAAAACATTCAAAGATTTTTTAGAAAAAAGAATTAAGGTAAAACCATACGTTATTGGGCTGGATAAGAATAATGTTTTAAAATCCTATTATGATTGCGTTGGAAATTATGTTGAAGTAACTAAAGCGGATGATATTCCAAAAGCGGTAGCCATGATAGTAGATGCCAATAGATCTATCTTGACAAAGCCTAAGCAATTTCATTTCACAACCACGTATTCTAATACACCAAAAATTAAAGATTCTGTTGTACCAGCAACGGTTCCTGTTCTTCCAGTTGTGCCTGTTGTACCAGTTGTAAAGAAAGACTCAACGCCGGTTATGGTGGTTTTGCGAAAAGAATTAATTCCATTCACCTCTATTCCATACATGGCGATGGCGAAGCAAAAAATTGTTTTTAAAACCAAGGAAATTAAAAAAAATAAATACAAATCAGTGAGCTTGCATTTCACTGTAGATGAACCTATTAAAGTTATTCCAGTTCCAGTTCCAACAAAACCATTGGTGAGAGAAACCATAGTTGTTCAGAAATTGAATATGGGAAATCCATTTTTGCTGAAGACGAAAATCAATCTTAAAAAACCTGTTGCGATAGTTGCAAAAAAGCAAAAAGTAAACTTGCATTTTGAGGTAGAAAAAACCCGTATTAATTTCGTTTTTCCTTATCTGGTAATGAACAATTTTTCGCCAAATAAAAAATCAAGTAATAGCATCAAAGGCAAGACTATAAAGTATAAAAGCAAAAAAGTGGACTTGCATTTTGATACAGAAAAACCAAGAGTAAATTTTGTTTTCCCTTATTTGGTGATGCAAGAAATGCCACTGAACAAGAAAGTAATTAGTATAGCGAAAGGCAAATCCATTAGTCTGAAAAAACAAAAAGTAGATTTGCATTTTGAGATAGAAAAGCCAAGAGTCAATTTTGTATTTCCTTATTTGAAAATGGAAGAAATGAAGGCGATGAAAAAATCAACTGCCCTTCTTGCAAAAGGAAAATCTGCCACACTTAAAAAGCAAAATGCGACTCTGCGATTTAATTGGGAAGTGCCTAAAAAACCAAGTTTGGTGTCTATCAGAGCAGATAAATATCCTTTACGATACTCGTATGCATTTAAATTGCCACAAGCAAATCCAATGCCCAAAAATACCAAACAGGCAGTGCTTCGATTTGCAGTGGATGTACCGCCGCCGCCGCCGATTGCTGGTAAGGATTTAGAATTTAATATCGAAACAGAGAACAGTGCAGAAACACAGGTGCAGGTTTATTTTAAAAATGTAAACGGAAATACTTATCCAAAAGCAAAGCCTGAAATACAATTTAAAATACCTGGAACCAATCAATTGGTTACTTCTTTTAAACGAATAGTGAATGGCACCGAACCAGTGCCACAGCCTATTCCACCAGGTACCTATAATTTAGTGGTTGCAGGGTTCAATGATTTATTTGCAGATGGCATTCTGATTACAGCGAATAAAATAAATCGTGTGTATCTGAAAGTGACAGATGGTACTTTATCCTTTGGCTATACAACAAACAAAACCAGAGTGATGAAATATAAAGCGGTAGTAAATAGACGCTTTGATGGCGGATCGTCTCCAACAGTTATTCAGAATACAGCCGAAGTAAAATATTATGAACCAGGCAATTATTACGTGGAAATAAACACCTTGCCGGCTCAAAAATTTAGTATAGACTTGGTATTCGGTGCCCGCTATGAAATTCAAATTCAAGAGCCTGGATCTTTACAAATTAGCAATACAAACAAACTTGGTAAAATTCAATTGCAATGTGTATTGGGCGATCAATTTCTTAACTTTTATAACTTGAATGTAACCGGAAATTTGAGTGAACAAAAATTGGAATTGATGCCTGGCCCATACAAAGCTATTGTTCCAGTTAATCCGAGTATTCCGGAGGCAGGCACAAAAGTGATTAACTTTAGAGTGGATTCTAATAAAGAAACTGTACTCGAGTTAAAATAAATTTTAAACATTTATTTTACAACTAAACTGTATCGGTTTTCGGTATTACCTGTTTAGTATTGCTTGAAAAATTTATATTTGCCTTCTTAAAAAAAATCAGAATGAAAATCGCTGTTGTAGGTGCTACTGGATTAGTTGGCACAAAAATGTTGCAAGTTTTAGCAGAAAGAAATTTTCCAGTCAGTGAAATAATTCCTGTTGCTTCTGAAAAATCTATTGGCAAAGAAATTATGTTCAAAGGGAAAGCTTATCCAGTGGTATCTTATCAAGATGCCATTGCCGCAAAGCCAAGCATAGCCATCTTTTCGGCAGGCGGAACTACTTCTTTACAACTCGCGCCATTATTTGCAGCAGCAGGTATTCGCGTAATAGATAATTCATCTGCTTGGCGTATGGATACAACTAAAAAATTAGTTGTGCCAGAAGTGAATGGATATGTTTTAGACAAAGAGGATTTTATCATTGCTAATCCAAATTGTAGTACCATACAAATGGTGATGGTATTGAAACCATTGCATGATAAATATACCATTAAGAGAGTAGTGGTTTCTACTTATCAATCTGTTACTGGTACTGGCGTAAAAGCGGTGACACAATTGCAAGACGAGCGCAGTGGAATAGAAGGTGCAAAAGCATATCCTCATCGCATTGACATGAATGTAATTCCGCAGATAGACGTGTTTACAGATAATGCGTACACGAAGGAAGAAATGAAAATGGTTTTAGAAACAAAAAAAATAATGGGCGACGACAAGATTCGTGTAACTGCTACTACCGTGCGTATTCCAGTAATGGGCGGACATAGTGAAAGTGTGAATATTGAATTTGAAAATGATTTTGATATAGAAAATATTAAAAAAGAATTGGCTGCTTTTCCTGGTATTACAGTACAGGACGATATTGCCAATTTGCATTACCCAATGCCATTACATGCACAAGATAAAGATGATGTTTTTGTTGGCAGAATACGCCGAGATGAATCACAAGACAAGACCTTGAATTGTTGGATAGTTTCCGATAACTTACGTAAAGGTGCTGCTACGAATGCTGTTCAAATTGCAGAGTATTTGTTGGAGAAAGAGATAGTGTAGTGTCGTGGATTAAAACAAGGATTTATTATTTTATTCCAGATTGGATAAATTGAAAATCATTGCCTTTAATGGCAATACTAAAAATGTAATGAGAATATTTTGGGCGGCATACACGCTTTCATTGCAATCTTTTTGCTTGCTTCGCGCAAAAAGGATTTCCATTCAATCGTTGCCGCAATACATCCAACATAAAGGATCAAGTGTGCATTAAATATTTAATTCAGCCTTTTTTATTGCACAAATGCCAATGGCCTTGGATAGTTTGGCGTTAAAAAAAAATAATTGGTAGCCATAATTTAGTATGAGCCCACTTGATAGGATTTATACTTCCATCCTCTATATTTTTTTATCTTTGCCCTTCGTCTATGCAATTTCATTTACCTATACAGTTCCCAAGCTTAGAACCACGTATTGCGCATCAGCATAAACTGATGTTGCTAGGCTCTTGCTTTACCGAACATATGACGCAGTTTTTGCAAAGAATGAAATTTACTTGTGTACAAAATTCGCATGGAATTCTATTTAATCCGATGAGTGTTTGCAAAGCATTGGAAGATGTATTGTATCAGAAAATGTATACGGAGAAAGATCTTTTTTTTCTGGATGAATATTGGCATAGTTGGTACCATCATTCTGATTTTTCGGATTTGAATCCAGCAGTTGCGTTGCAAAAAATAAATGAGAGCATTACATTGCAGCATACATTTCTCCTTCAAGCCGATTATCTTTTTATCACTTTAGGATCTGCATTCGCCTATCATCATACAGAAGAAAATATTTTTGTAAGCAATAATCATCGAGCACCAGCAACATGGTTTACAAAGCAATTATTGAGCGCCGATAGCATTGAAAAACAACTAAGAGAAACCATTGCAAAAATTAAAACAGTCAATCCGAAAATTAAAATTGTATGTACCATAAGTCCTGTGCGACATGCACGCGATGGCGTTATAGAAAATAATCGGAGCAAAGCCAATTTAATTGAAGCTGTACATCGAATAGAAGAGGTTTATTATTTCCCGGCGTATGAATTGGTAATTGATATTCTGCGCGATTATCGCTTTTATGATTTGGATATGGTTCATCCAAATTACCAAGCAACTGCTTATGTATGGGAGCAATTTGTTACCCATTGTATAGATCAAAATTATTTACCCCTTCTTAAAAAATTAGATCAATTATATAAAGCGGTTCATCATCGTGCAAAGGATACTAGAAGTAAAGCGCATCAACGATTTGTGCAAGAGCAACTGGCAATATGCGAAGAATTAAAAGCCCAATATCCTCATCTTGATTTACAAAAAGAAGAGCAGATTTTTAGCGCCATGCGAACGGCAGAATAATGCAAATGAGAACGCAAACACGATAAAGTTTTTGGCATAAAATAAAAAAATAAAGTATGGATAATTCGCCACTGAATGTAGAAAAATTACAAATCACAGTTGTTCAACATGCCTTGTGTGATACATTCGATATTCAGTTGGATTTGTTGCGTTTAGATTTAATTCATCCTAATCTTTCTGGCAATAAATGGTTTAAACTTCGGCATTCTTTAGATTATGCTTCGAAACATAATTATGCTGCTTTGCTATCTTTTGGTGGTGCATATTCCAATCACTTGCATGCCTTGGCTTATGCTGGTTACAGGCATTCGTTCAAAACCATCGGTATTATTCGTGGCGAAGAAATAGACAATCCAACCTTGCAAGATTGTCGGCGATGGGGCATGGAATTGCATTTCATTTCGAGAGAGCAATACAGAGAAAAAAATGAAATTGATTTTTTAGCGGATCTACAAACGCAATTTCCAACAGCATTTATCATTCCTGAAGGTGGAAGTAACGCATTGGGTTTGCAAGGTTGTAGAGAGATTTTGCAATGTGTGGATGCGTCTAAATACGACACGATTTGTTGTCCTATTGGAACAGCAACTACCTTTACCGGAATTGCACAATCCTTGAAATTACATCAGAACGCAATTGGTTTTCCTGCATTAAAAAACGCACATTATTTGGAATCCTTCATACAAGAAAAAATACCGCACAACCGATGGCGTATTGAATATGATTATCACCAAGGTGGATTTGCTAAATGTAATTCTACGCTCCTTCAATTTATCGATTCCTTTTATCAAGCAAATCTTATTGTGCTTGATTTTGTGTACACCGCCAAAATGATGATGGGTATTTTTGACTTAATGTCGAAAGCCCATTTTCAAAAGAGGCAAAAGATTTTAGCACTGCATACAGGCGGTGTTCAAGGAAATCAATCTAAGCCAGCACTTAATTTTAGCAAGTAGTTTTAAATTTATTTTGATACCTTCGCCAGCATCAAAATAGCCTAAGTGAAGTCGATCCATTTCATTCTTTTTTTTAGTTTCCTTACTTGCATAGCATTTGCCCAAGCGCCTGTATTACCAAGCATGAGCCTGTTAACGAGCAATGCCCAAAATAAATTAACCTGGACTTGCCAGTTCGATGGTGTGAAGTCCATTTCTATTCAACGTTCGGTAGATAGTGTGCGAAATTTTTTAGCCATTGGTTCACTTTCAACTCCTAAAAAAGGAATACAAACTTATACCGATTTGCATCCAGTGGTGGGTAAAAATTATTATCGCTTATGCGTAATATTTTCTGGTGATTTGCAATGGTTTAGTAATACCTATAAAGTACTAGTAGACTCGGCAACTTTTGCCAAAGCCATGCAAGATGCAGAAAAAGCAAATGCAGCAAAACTTATAGCACAAAAGAATAGCGATAGCATAAAAAAGGCTATAGCAGTAACCAATACAAGCAATGCAAAACCTCGCATGCAAGATTCTACTTTGAAGGTGAATAAAGTTGCGTCAACAGATTCGGTTATTAAAGCAGCAGCTCCTCCACCACCTCCTATTGAAGAAAAACCAAAGGAATTTTTCTACACACCTTCTGCGCAAGTGTATAATAATCCCTACACAGGCCATGTTAATATTAACTTGCCCGATGCATTGAGTAAAAAATATTCGATACGATTTTTAGATCCAGATAAAAATGAAGTATTGCGAGTGGCTAGAGTAACGAAAACAGAATTGATTTTGGACAAGAATAATTTCAACGCTAAAGGCGTTTACCAATTTCAATTGTATGATGGATTGACTTTAGTTGAATCGGGGTATGTTACGATTTATTAGTGCAGCGTATTTTATTTATAGCGTAAAGTTAAAGCACCTCTAAATTTCGAGTTTAGAATAAACAGATGTGCTGGCGCAGGTTTGCAACCTGTGTCATATTCCAATTTCATTAATCGCACAACCTAAAACCCCAACATTCCCCTTTTTCTCACACACAAAAATAAAGCCCACTTGTTGAGAAGGGGCTTTATTTAAAAAATGTCTTACTACAATATTTCGCAGTAATCTAATTGATATAAATCTTTGATTTCTTTCGCGTAATCTTCTGTGAAATAAACTTTGCCAGAGTAGCGTCCGAAAACTGGATATTTTTCTACATCGGCAGTTTCTTTCGATTTGAAATTGTAACCAACCAAAAATAGATGTGGTTCGTTCAACATTTTAATGCGATAAATTCTGCGGTGTGTAGCCGTTTTCATCCACTCTACAATTGGCTCTGTTTCAAATTCTTGTATGCTTTGTAATTTCACACGATACACTTCTTTTCCTTGATCATAATGATCAGTAAAGATGAGGTGAAAATTATGAACATAACAAGCTAGGCAATAGTCGCCTTTGATTACAGCCGGTGTTTCCATATCACCGATGATTTCAACTTCTAATCCTAGTTTTTCCCAAAATTTAGATAGTCGATAATTTCTTTTTTGGATTGTTTGTTTCAAATCCTTATCCAACGGACGTTTCATTTGTGTGCGTTCCATACAATGACTATTTTAATAAATTAAAGTTTCCGAGTGCAAATATATGCCTAGATGGATATTCAGCATATTTTTTTTTTATAAATTGAAAAGAAATTTTAGGCAAAAAGTTGATACACTGCCCAAGAAGATAAATAAGCAACTACGCCCATCACAATGAATTGCAGAATCGGATATTTCCAACTGCCTGTCTCCCGCTTTACTACCGCTAAAGTGCTCATGCATTGCATGGCAAAGGCATAAAAAAATAACAAGGAAAGCCCACTTGCCAATGTATATACCAATGACCCATCTGTAAATTTGGCTGAAGCCATTTTTTCGCGCAGCGTTTTGTCGTCTTTTTCATCTACGCTATACAGAGTTGCCATGGTGCCAACAAAAACCTCCCTTGCTGCAAAAGAAGTAATCAACGCAATGCCTATTTTCCAATCAAAACCAAGTGGCCTAATAGCGGGTTCAATACTCTTGCCAATCATACCTGCATAGGAATTTTCTAAATCAGTCTTTTGTAGGAAATTATTGGATGGCTTGTTTGTATTAGGTCCGTAAGAAGACAATGCCCATAAAACAATGGAAATGAGTAAGATTATTTTACCTGCATCAAATACAAAAACCTTGGCTTTTTGTACCATGGTAATGACAATGTTTTTCCATCGAGGCATCCGATATACAGGCAACTCCATCAGAAAAATACTCTTCTCTTTGGTCTTGATAAGGAAAGTGAGTAGCCAAGCCCAAAGCAATGCCATGAAAAAACCGAGTAAGTATAAACCCATCATCACCAAGCCTTGTAGATTAAAAAAGTAGGCAATTGTTTTGTTGGGAATCACAATGGAAATTAAGATGGTATACACTGGTAGCCGAGCACTACAACTCATAAACGGCGTGATTAAAATTGTGATGAGCTTTTCCTTTTTGTTTTCAATAGTTCGAGCCGCCATAATAGCTGGCACTGCACATGCTACGCCACTAATGAGCGGCATGATAGATTTGCCATTGAGCCCAACACTTCGCATCAATCTATCCGTTAGGAAACTAATCCTAGACATATAGCCTGTGTCTTCCAATAAGGTGATCAGCCCAAATAGAATCATGATTTGGGGCACAAATACGACGATGCCATTGATGCCTGCTAGAATTCCATTGACAAATAAATCACTCAAAAAATGGGTTGGTAAATTGGCTTTCAAAAAGGAACTCACGATTTGAAATCCATTATCTATCCAATCCATTGGAAATTTGGCTAGCCAAAAAATACTTTGAAACAAGATAAATAGAACGGACAATAAAAAGACATGACCATAAACAGGATGCAATAAAATACTATCCATCTGCCGGCTAAATAATTCTCTTTTTAAAGGATCATTCTCAACGACGCAATTCGTCATTATTTTTTTGATTTTGGCATAACGTAATAATGTTTCTTCCGCCTGAATTTTTGTTCTGTTGTAATTGATTTCGGCAAGAGAATGAGTAATTTTTTGTTTCACTTCGTCCGAAATAATCGTCAGCTTCATATAGGCATTGGCAAAATGTATCGCCGCACAATTACTAGAAACTGGATAGTATTTTTTGATGATAGTAATGGTCTCATGCGCTACTTGATGTAGGTCAATGAAGTCAGTACTCGAAGGTTCAGAAGGGTTGGTAATAGAGAGTTCTACTTGTTTGCGAATAGATTGCGTGCCTTTATTTTTTAAAGGATTAATCGGTACCACAGGGCAACCTAATTCGCGAGCCAAACCATTAAAATCAATTTGAATTCCTTTTTGTTTGGCAATATCCAACATCGTTAGTGCTACAATCACAGGCTTTTTGATGTCCATAATTTGCGAGCAGAAAAGTAAATTCCTTTTCAGATTAGAAGCATCCACAACCACTACTATCAAATCAATTTTCACTTGCTCATCATCATCAAAAAGTACATCAAAAGTTACGACTTCATCATCGCTTTTTGGGTACAAACTGTACGTGCCAGGTAAGTCAATGACATTCACTTGCATGGTTGGAGAAATGGCGCATCGTCCAGTTTTTTTATCGACAGTTACACCAGGGAAGTTGCCAACTTTTTGATTCATACCAGTCAATGCATTAAAGAGCGAACTCTTCCCGCTATTGGGATTACCGACTAGTGCTATGTTTTTGATAGTTTTCAAAAATGGTGACAAAGGTAATCAAAAATAGAAAGGAATAATTGATGCTTTGCATGGTAATCATTGCAAAATTTTATGAACAACTAAGTAAGGCCATGACTTCTGCTTTTTTGCCAAAGAAATAATGCATTCAGCCATGGCAATAGAAAATATTTGGGCGGCACGCACGCTTTCTTTCCAATCTTTTTTGCTTCGGAGCAAGCAAAAAAGGATTTCCATTCAATCGTTGCCGCAATGCACCCACCAAAGAAGCCTATTTTTTTTGATAGCATACTTTGAAAAAGGGATATTCGAAGGGATTTCTTCTGTCAAAAAAATCGATAGGTTATTATGCCGTAGCATTTATTTTTTTAGCAAAAAATACGCTACAGCATAATACCAACTAGCTTTTGTTGATAGGTTTCCAACCTATGAACAAAAGCTGTTGGTATTACTTCTTGTATCTTTTCACTTTTTTGCTACATTTGTAACGCGTAACAAAATTTGTTATGCTCGATTTTCTGTGAAAAGGATACTGTGCCGAATGGATTACCTAAAACGACTAAAACGATGTCATCATCAACTTGGTTCAAAAGAATAAAACAAGGTATCCTTACCTCTACTAAGGAAAAAAAAGACGTTCCTGATGGACTTTGGTTCAGATGCCCAGGCTGTAAAAAAACATCTACTATAGATGAAATTAGAGACAGCTTTTGGGTTTGCCCTAGTTGCAATCATCATAATCGTATTGATGCAGAAGAGTATTTTGAATTTCTGTATGACGAAGGCGTGTATGAATTGTTGTTCGACAATATTGTATCCAAGGATAAACTAGGTTTCGTTGATTTGAAAAAGTATAAAGACAGATTAGTCGATGCGAAAAAAACGTCAGGGTTAAAAGATGCCATGACAGTAGCGGTTGGCGAAATCAATGGAAAAAAATTAGTCACTGCAGCGATGAATTTTAAATTTATTGGTGGTAGTATGGGTAGTGTAGTTGGTGAAAAAATAGCAAGAGGTATTGATTATTCGATTGCGCACAAATTGCCATTTATGATTATCTCCAAATCGGGCGGTGCTCGTATGATGGAAAGCGCTTTCTCCTTGATGCAAATGGCTAAAACCTCTGCGAAATTAACCCAATTGGCAAAAGCAAAACTACCTTATATTTCATTGATGACAGATCCTACAACAGGCGGTGTTACTGCATCTTATGCCATGCTTGGCGATTTGAATATAGCTGAGCCAGGAGCATTAATTGGATTTGCAGGACCACGTGTTATCAAAGAAACTATTAAAAAAGATTTACCAGAAGGATTTCAAACTGCTGAATTTTTACTCGAACATGGCTTCCTAGATTTTATCGTTAACAGAAAGGAATTGAAGCAAAAGTTGAGTGATTTGATTGGGTATTTTGAATAGAAAAAATTTGGTGTATTTCTAAATAAATTGAATTGTTCAAACCTATAAGGTTTTTAAAACCTTATAGGTTTAACTACATCTTTAATCTAAGATTTGCGAAGAGGTTCAAAATAAGCTTCCGCTAATAAGCTAATTACTAGTATGAAGGCATTTCTGTAAAAAAAAAATAATTTACCATAAGTACAATCAATACTGTCCATATTAGAAAACCAATCGAAATAAATAACCAGTATTTCTTAAGTTTTATTTTATCTCCATCATAAGAAATTTTTACTCGAATACGGTCAGACATAAAAACAAAAAAAGGAAATAAGATAAGTAGAAAAATATTTTCAAGCTCTAATTCAGGTTCTTTGATGTTGTCTACTTTTGGATCATAAGGCTTATAAATATCGTCACGTATGTGCAGTTTAATATTTCGCCTTTTACATTCTATATCCACCAATATCTTTATTTCCTCATTGATATAGCTACTGTTTCTTAACACAAAAAGCTCATCTTCTGTATGTTGTGATAGATCCATAATGTAAACGTTTTGATTTGTAAATAATTAGCCTAACCCCTTTTTCCAATTTTTATAAAATATAAATTTCGATTGTTTTGCAATGTCAATTAATAAAGCATGTAAGCGGAATGAAGTGGAATATGTTTATTATCACAGAACCTACATTGACATTTAATAACTGATTGGACGACAATATTAGTTAAAACAATTTGAAATAACGGTAAATAATCTAAATTTAATTTCTAAAGCATTGTTTGTGCCATGAACCAAACCCAGCAAGAGGGACAACATTCAAGTTGGTGCCATTCCGTATAGAAAGAGTGCCAATTTCTACAATAAAGATTTTCTCTAATATTTTAAAGTTCGTTTCAAATCTCGTTCCGCATCTTTGGCTTTGATACTATCTCGTTTATCATGCGTTTTTTTTCCTTTTGCTAAGGCAATTTCAATTTTAGCATAACCACTTTCACTCAAAAAAATCCGTAAAGGGACTATGGTATATCCCTTTTCTTTGGTCTTGTTGCTAATCTTGCGCAATTCCTTTTTTGTCAATAATAATTTACGGTCCCGAACTGGATTGTGGTTATTGGCAGTGCCATGCGAATATTCGGCTATATGCAAACTTCGTATGCTAAGCTCTCCGTCATTCAGCATACAAAAGCTATCATTAAAACTTACTTTTCCTTGTCGGATAGATTTTATTTCGGTACCCAATAATACCATGCCAGCAGTGAATTTAGTTTCAATAGCAAAATGATAAGTGGCGGATCTGTTTGAAATTTCTTTCATGATATTCGGCAAATGTAATGTGTAAATCTATGCATTAATACAGTTCATCTTATGGATTGAATAGTTTTGCATCTAGGTCGTATTTGTATAGCTAGTATTTTCAATGTAATTTCGGCGCCTCAAATACTCTTGCTATGACCGAAAATTATTTTAAACCCTTTCATGATCATACCATTGGCATCCATCAAACTTTTCCAACGCCTTTTGGTGAAAAGAAAATGATCTATGCCGATTGGATAGCAAGCGGCAGATTATATGCGCCGATCGAAAATAAAATACAGGAAAAATTATTTCCCTTTTGTGGTAATACCCATACCGAGACTTCGATTACTGGCACATTGATGACAAGGGCGTACCATGAAGCCAAGCAAGTGATTAAAAAAGCAGTGCATGCAAACGATAATGATGCACTTATTTTTTCTGGCTCCGGTATGACCGATTCTATCAATAAATTACAACGGATTTTAGGCTTACGATTTCCTGAAAATTGCAAGACTTTTTTTACTGGTCCCAACAATACTTTTTGCATCGATGAAAAGGATAGACCTGTAGTTTTTATTACCCACATGGAACATCATTCAAACCATACTTCTTGGTTGGAAACCATAGCAGATGTAGAAATAATAAATGCAGATAAGGAAGGCTTAGTCGATTTGAATCATTTAGAATCGCTCATTAAACAATATGAAAATCGACCTGTAAAAATTGCTTCCGTAACTGCTGCATCCAATGTGACTGGGGTATGTACACCTTATGCCACAATCGCCGAAATGATACATAAAGTTGGCGGTTATTGCTTTGTTGATTTTGCTTGCTCAGGACCTTATGTATCTATTGATATGCATCCCGAAAAGGAGGCACAACAATTAGATGTTGTCTTTCTTTCGCCTCATAAATTCTTAGGCGGACCAGCCACACCAGGTATTATGATTATGAATAAAGCATTGTATAAAAATGCGATTCCAGATCATTCTGGCGGAGGTACGGTTAAGTTCACCACACCTTGGAAATTTCATGAATATATTGATGATGTTGAAGATCGTGAAGATGGCGGTACACCTCCTTTTTTACAAGGCATTAAATCGGCATTGTGTTTTAATTTAAAACAAGAAATGGGGGTTGAAAATATTTTAACTCGTGAAAAAGAAATTATAGAAAAAGTATTTTCTCGCTTGCAAAAAGTAGGAAATTTACATATACTCGCTGGTAATTTGCAAGAACGAATAGGTGCTATATCATTTTATATCGATGACTTACATTTCAATTTGGGGGTTCGTTTACTGAATGACCATTTTGGTATACAAGTTCGTGGCGGATGTGCTTGTGCAGGCACTTACGGGCATTTCTTACTTGGTATTGACAAAGAACAATCAGATGCGATACGACGAGGTTTGAAAAAAGGACAATTGTTTATGCGCCCAGGTTGGATTCGTTTATCGGTGCATCCAACCATGAGCAATGCAGAAGTGGACTTTATATTGGATAGCATTATTTATGTAGCAGAAAATCATGCAGAATTGGCAAAAAATTATACCTACAATACCAAGAAAAATATCTTTCAATACAATGATTATGAGTCGACTTTTGAAAGTAATTTCATGAAAGATTTGTATGGGATGTAAGGAATAGATTATTGTCCATAATATGTAAAGCTTTAAAATCCATTTACTTTGGCATCTTCCTTTACAACGAACTTCCAATTTCTCATTCCTGCGCTTATCTTTGCGCCATGATTTTCGATAGAAAAAAGAAGAGCAATGATGAGCTCATTGCCATTTATAAGGAGCTATTATTGCCTCGCATGATAGAAGAAAAAATGCTCATTCTGTTGCGTCAAGGACGTATTAGTAAATGGTTTAGTGGCATCGGGCAAGAAGCAGTAGCAGTAGGCGCTACACTCGCATTGGATGCAGATGAATACATCATGCCGATGCATAGAAATCTTGGTGTTTTTACTGGTCGAAAAATGCCACTCGATAAATTGTTTATGCAATGGCAAGGCAGCAAAGAAGGTTATAGTAAAGGACGTGAACGTAGCTTTCATTTCGGTAGTAATGCACATCATATATGTGGCATGATTTCGCACTTAGGTCCGCAATTGGCGATTGCAGATGGCATTGCGTTGGCACATCAATTGCGTAAAGAAAATAAAGTATCCTTAGCATTTAGTGGTGATGGTGCAACCAGTGAAGGTGATTTTCATGAAGCCCTAAATGTGGCGGCTGTATGGCATTTGCCCGTCATTTTTGTTATCGAAAATAATGGCTATGGATTGAGTACACCAAGTAGCGAACAATTTATTTGTAAGCAAATTGCGGATAAAGGAATTGGTTATGGCATGAAAGCAATTACCATTGACGGCAATAATATTTTAGAAGTTTTGGACGAAATAAAAAAGGCAAAAGCCTATTGTATTCAAGAACAAAAACCAATATTGGTTGAATGTATGACCTTTCGCATGCGAGGACATGAAGAGGCAAGTGGCGTTAAATATGTGCCTAAAGAATTGTTTGATATATGGGGCAAAAAAGACCCACTCATGAATTACGAAAACTTTTTGAAAAAGGAAAAAGTACTGAGTGATAAGACGATTCAAACCATTCGAGAGGAAATTAAAAGCTATATCGAACAAAGTATTGAACGCGGCTTTAACGTAGAGCCAATTGTAGCCAACACCGCCGAAGAAATGCAGGATGTGTATGCACCGAGTTCAACTATTACCACAGCAACTGAACATTTGCCAAAGAAGGAATTAAAACTGATACAAGCCATTACAGAAGGCATGGAGGAAAGCATGAAACGTTATGATAATTTAATTCTCATGGGACAAGATATTGCAGAATATGGCGGCGCCTTTAAAGTTACAGAAGGATTTGTAGAGAAATTTGGGAAGGAGCGAGTACGCAATACACCATTGTGTGAAAGTGCCATTATTGGATCAGCATTGGGCTTGTCGATCAAAGGTTTTAAGTCGATGATGGAAATGCAATTCGCCGATTTTGCGACCGTTGGATTTAATCAAATTATCAATAACCTAGCAAAAATTTATTATCGTTGGGGACAACAAGCAGACGTAGTTGTGCGCATGCCAACAGGCGGTGGCGTCGGTGCAGGACCTTTTCATTCGCAATCCAATGAAGCATGGTTTACGCATACACCAGGACTAAAAGTAGTTTATCCATCCACACCGGAAGATGCTAAAGGCTTATTGATTGCAGCATTTGAAGATCCGAATCCTGTATTATTTTTTGAACATAAAGCACTTTATCGAAGTGTGAGTGGATTGGTACCTGAAGGATATTATACGATTGAAATAGGCAAAGCAAAACATGTGCAAGCTGGCGAAGACATCAGCATTATCACTTATGGTGCTGGCGTACATTGGGCTGTAGAATATGCAAAAGCGCACCCAGATTATTCGATCGATATTTTGGATTTGAGAACCTTACTTCCATTGGATTATGATGCCATAAGAGACAGTGTAATGCGAACAGGTAAAGTACTTTTATTACACGAAGATTGTTTAACCGGTGGCATCGGTGGCGAAATCGCAGCATGGATTTCAGAACATTGTTTTACTTTCTTGGACGCACCAATTATTCGTTGTGCTAGTTTGGATACACCCATTCCATTTGCCATTGAATTAGAAAAAAACTTCATGGCAAAAAGCAGATTAGATGAATGTGTTGAACGACTCATGTCCTTTTAAAATCCCAAATGGAAAATTCCAAAATCAAATCCCAAATTCCAAACCTTAAGGTAAATTCCAAATTTTTAAATCGCAGATCCCAAATGGGAAATTTCAAAAATCAAATCCCAAATGGAAATTCCAAAAATCAAATTCCAAATTCCAAAAGTCGAATATCAACAGTCTCACTACTTATTTGATGAACGGTTTTGCATTATTAAAACTGAAATGTACTTTCACCCATTAAAAAAAATAATGAAAAAAATTAATTGCCTAGTCGCCCTACTATTATCTGGTTCTATGCTTTTTGCACAAGATAATTTAGTCAATTCTCTAAAAGCCAATGCATCAGATAGTGCTAAGGTGAAATTCACGTTTACCAATATTATTAATCTAGAAAATGGTCCAGTAAAAAACCAAGGAAGTTCTGGTACCTGTTGGAGTTATTCTGGCAATTCATTTGTAGAAAGTGAAATGTTACGTAATGGCAAAGAGCTAGTAGACATCTCCGAAATTTACACAGCAAGATGTGCATATATTGATCGCGCAATTACCTACGTTCGTATGCATGGAAATGTAGGCTGGGGCGATGGTGCAGAATTGCACGATGTACTCCAAACGTATAAAAAATATGGTGCAGTTCCGAATTCTGTTTATTCTGGTTTGAACTATGGTACTTCTAAAAATAAATTCGGAGAAATGCAAGCTGCATTAGAAGGGATGTTGAAAGGAATAGTAGAAAATAAAAATGGGAAGCTAACAAAAAATTGGTTGCCTGCATTTACCGCAGCCTTGGATGCATACTTGGGTAAAGTGCCTGAAACCTTTATGTACAAAGGGAAAGAGTATACACCACTGACTTTTGCAGAAGCTGTTGTGGACATCAATGCCGATGATTATATTGAGCTTTCTTCATTTACCTATGCGCCTTATTATGAATCCACTTTATTGATGGTTCCAGATAATTGGAGTTTGCAAAATATTTATAATGTGCCTTTGAATGACCTCACCGCAATTGTAGATCATGCATTGGAAAATGGATTTACAGTAGCATGGGCAACTGATGTAAGTGAGAAAGGATTTAGTTGGAAAAATGGAGTTGCCATAGTACCTGAAAAAGATGTGGAAGATATGGAACCGGAAGAAATAAAGAAAATGTTTGATGGTCCAAAGAATGAAAAAACAATTACCCCTGAAATTCGTGAGGACGGTTTTGATAACTATACAACTACCGACGACCATGGTATGCATATCGTAGGTAAAGCCAAAGATCAAAATGGTAAAGAATATTATATTGTAAAAAATAGTTGGGGCGAAAAAAATGATTACAAAGGTTATATCTATGTGAGCAAGGCTTTTTTTCAATACAAAACCACCGCGATTTTATTGCATAAAAATGGCATCCCAAATGCAATTGCTAGAAGGTTGAATTAAGGAGAACAGATTTCTGAGAAGTATTTTGTTGGGCTGATTTTTGTTCCTCATTTTTTGAAACGTCATTGAAGTGATATATCTTTAATTATTGCTACAGCGCTTAGTGCATGTGCATTTGCAAGAAATGAAAATGAGACAACTTATTACAATAATATTCTATTTCACATTGCTTTGTAATTTTCAACATTGCTTTGGGCAAGGGATTTGTACGATAAAATATAGTATTGGTTTTAGTGGTTTGACTATTAAGTTACTCGATTCAAATAAATTCGAATACTTAAGGTGGACCGATATTGATTGGCATAATTGGGAATATGGAATGTATAGTTTTGATAATAAGGAATTGAATTTAAAGTTTGTAGACACTACTAAGCCTCAAAAAGAAAGTGAAATTGTAAGTATGGAATCAATACCCAACAATTTGAACAAAACAAAAATCAAATTCAAAATTATTTCTGAAATGTATAACCAGCCACTAGAATTTGCTACAATCCAAATTTATTCAAATGATAAATTGATTGCAGATGGTAAAGCTGATTCTTCTGGTGAGGCTCTACTTATTTTTGAAAATACAAACCATGAAACCCGAATTAAAACTTCATATGTGTTGCATCAAAATTTTGACTTAATCTTAAATTTGGAAAACCGGGATTATGATATTACTATAAATTTGTGTGAACGAACAAAAAGAACGAATGCGCATAAAGATGGCGAGTTAGTGACCTACATAATCGCAAGAGAAACTAAAGAGTATATTGAGCTGAGTGAAGATGGAAAAGAGTTTAGAAGCTACAAAATAGCCTGCCAATAATTTCTTCTCTCAGTTCGGTTTGTTTAAGAAATTACCTTGATAATTAACCATAAAAATCACATCTAATTTTTTACTTCATTCTACTTTCTTTTTTGCATCTTTGCCACATGTCTTTATTGAATCATCAAATATTATCACGTCAAGCAAATCAATGGGTTATTGCATTTCACGGTTATGGACAACAAGCTTCTGTGTTCGAGCCATTGGCAAAAATGATAGATACAAAATACAATTTCATGGTCATCGAATTACCCATTGAATCGTATGCAAAGGCTATTCAAAAAATGGACTTTAGAAACTATATCGAAACTTTATTGAAGGAATATAATATTGAAAAAATGACCGCCATTTCATATAGCATGGGCAGCCGTTTTAATCTTTGCATTGCAGAATTATTGCCACAACGATTACAAAAAATAATCACTGTAGCGCCCGATGGTGTGCGTATGCGAATTTGGAATCGCTTCTCAACCAATACTAGTCTGGGTCACCTCTTGTTTAGATATTTTGTCCGCAATAAAAATGCGTATAAAAACTTACTTTCCATATTGTATAAAATAAAATTCATGCCTTCCTCTTTATATGCTTTTTCAAAATGGCATATGCGCGATACCCATACGCGTACCAAAGTGTATAACGCTTGGATGAATATGAAAAATCTAATTCCCAATTTAAATGTAGTAGAACAAAATATTCGACAATACCAAATTCCCATCATGGCGTACTTTGGCAAAGATGATCAAGTCATCAATAAAGCATGCATGAAAAAAATGAAAAAATATATTCCTTCCGCTACCATTATTGAAATGGATAAAGGGCATAATTTATTAGATAAAGATTTATTTAAAAATATTGCAGCTCAATTATAATTTGTGGGATTACTACTTTTCATATGTGTATTCCTGCTTTTGTTATATACAATACTCATTTTATTTTACCGTGCTGCATGGCGCCATTTACCAAGCTTTACAGTCGATAAAAGTTATGAACCTTCTACGACTATCAGCATCATTATTCCAGCTAGAAATGAAGCGAAAAATATCGCCTCATTATTAAAGTGCATCAGCAGACAATTTTACCCAAGTAAGCTCATCGAAGTGATTGTAATGGATGATCACTCTAGCGATGAAACGGTAGAAATTGTAAAAACCTTTCCCAATGTTCAATGCTTTTCATTGGCAACATTTACCCAAGGTCAACCTTTGAATGCCTATAAAAAGAAGGCAATTGAAATGGGTATAGCAAATAGCAGAGGCGAATTAATTATAACCACCGATGCCGACTGTAGCATGGATGATTATTGGTTATTAAGCATCGTTCAATATTATGAATTAAATCATCCCCAAATGATTGCGGCTCCTGTTGCTTTCAACAACAATGGTTCTTGGTTTCAAACCTTTCAATCGCTCGATTTTACAACTATGCAAGGTATTACAGCTGCAGTGGTTTCGACCAAAAATGGAAACATGTGTAATGGCGCTAATCTCGCATACACACGTACAGCCTTTGATGCGGTAAATGGGTTTACAGGTGTGGATACTTTGGCAAGTGGAGATGATGTTTTTCTCATGCAAAAAATACAAGTTGTTTTCCCAGATAAAATAGCATTTCTAAAATGCAAAGAAGCAATAGTTAAAACTGTTCCCATGCTGGATATGCATTCCTTTTTTCAGCAACGTATTCGATGGGCATCTAAGGCTACTGCTTATAAAGACAATTATATCAAAGCCGCTCTAGCTTTAGTGTACAGTGTAAATTTGTTATTTCTTGTACTTGGAATATTTGCTTTTTTTAAACCCGCCATCTGGTTTGTTTTTTTTATCTTATTAGGTCTGAAAATAATTGTGGAGCTTTCCTTATTGACAGGAGTTGCACAATTTTTTGATAAACAAAAAGAACTCCGTATTTTTTCTATCTTGCAATTTATACATATTCCCTATATTCTCATTGCTGGATTTTTAGGACTATTTGGTTCTTACCAATGGAAAAATAGGCAAGTGAATTAGTATCAAAACAGCATGATGACCGCTACACATACCACTCGATTTTGGAATCGATTCAAAAAAAACAAAGCAGCTTTGGCTTCTATTGTTTGGATAGGTGTAGTGATGCTTATCGCATTATTTGCTTACCCTTTAAGCCCCGATGATACACCAGATGCTAATAATATGACAGTCGAAATTGCTACCATGTCTCCTGGTTATTCTTGCCTTTTTTTAAAAAAAAATAGAAAGGAAAAACAGTCGAATATTTCTTGGTATTCTTATCTCATTTATGGTGCCCCCTCAACGGTCGAACTCATTCCGATTAAAGAGTATAAAATAAGTAAAGACAGCATTTTTGTTCAGCATATTATGGATGAACAAGTAACCGAACCATTGGCTTTTTCTCTAGCGCAAGTATTGCCTGAAACAAAAGCACAGAGCGCATCTGTAGAGAAGGATTTAATTGTGCATCGAACTTTTTATTTGGGCACAGATCGTTACGGAAGAGACATGCTTTCTCGATTAATTATTGGCACTAGAGTTAGTATCAGTGTCGGTTTTATCGCTGTTTTTTTGTCCATTTTTATAGGCGTATTATTGGGAGCAATTGGTGGTTATTTTGGTGGCTTTGTAGATGATATTATAACTTGGCTCATCAATGTATTATGGGCAATTCCTACCTTGCTTCTTGTGTTTTCTATCACTTTTGTATTGGGGAAAGGATTTTGGCAAATCTTTATTGCTGTGGGTTGTACAATGTGGGTTGGAACAGCTAGATTAATACGCGGACAAGTTCTTTCATTGAAAGAAATGGAATATATACAAGCTGCTAAAGTAATGGGATTTTCGTCAATGCGCATCATCATCAAACATATTTTACCCAATGTATTAGGACCAACTATTGTAATGGCTGCAAGTAACTTTGCAACTGCGATTTTAATAGAAGCAGGATTAAGCTTTTTAGGTATAGGTGTACAACCACCAGTTTCTTCTTGGGGATTAATGATTAAAGAAAATTATAATTTTATTATCACCAATAAACCTATGCTCGCCATTGTGCCAGGTATCGCCATCATGCTAATCGTACTCGCATTTAATATTTTAGGTAATGCATTAAGAGATGCCTTGGATGTGAAAGGGTGAAAGTCGTAAGTCGTAAGTAGAAAGTCGTAAGTCGTAAGTAAAAAGTAAAATGAACAAAGTCATAAAACAAACACGAAACCCCAAGCCCTGAAAGGGCGACATATATTAGCGGGGGGTAACGCCCCCTCGATTGGAAATGTAAGTAAAAAGTAAATAAAACAAACACGAAACCCCAAGCCCTGAAAGGGCGACATACAATAGCGAGGGGTACCGCCCCTCGATTGGAAATGTAAGTAAAAAGTAAATAAACAAACACGAAACCCCAAGCCCTGAAAGGGCGACATATATTAGCGATGGGTATCGCCCCTCGTGAAAAAATGGACAAGAGTTAAAGTTGATAATGAAATTTCCCCGATGGAATAATGTAGAAAAAAAATAAAGAAATGAAAAAAGAATTATCGGAATTAGATTGCACTGCTGGCGAATTATTGCTCATAGATAAACCTTATGGTTGGTCCTCCTTTGCTGTAGTTGCGCAAATAAAAAAATGGACGAAAGCAAAAATTGGGCATGCGGGTACTTTAGATCCATTGGCAAGTGGACTGGTGATATGCTGTACTGGTAAATGGACAAAAAAATTGACCGCACTTATTGGTTGTAAAAAAGAATATACTGGTATTATTTATTTAGGTGCTAGTACACCAACTTATGATAGAGAAAGCTTACCCGAAAATCAACAAGATATTTCTGCATTGAGTCTTGAAAAAATAAATGCCACTACCGCATTATTTACTGGAGATATTCTACAATATCCTCCTATCCATTCGGCTATCAAACAAGAAGGAAAACCCATTTACGAATTGGCGCGCAAAGGAGAAGAGGTGATTGTAAAAAGCAGAGCAGTAACGATCGAAACTTTTGATATTACAAAAATCGCTCTGCCCGAAGTCCATTTTAGAGTGGTTTGTAGTAGTGGTACTTATATTCGTTCGCTTGCCCACGACTTTGGTGCAGCATTGGGTTGTGGCGGATACTTGCACACCTTGCGCAGAACGCAAATTGGTGATTACCGAATTGAAGATGCGTATACCATTGAAGAAATGGCATCTTATTTTGGAAGCCAAATGAATGCGCGAATCGTGGTGCCAAAAGGGTAGTTTTCCTTTTGTCATTTTAATGTCATATTTCGAAACGCCAATAAAGGAGCTCTGTTTTTGGGGCTACTTTTGTCGTTCAAAATATAAAAATGAAGAAATTAATTTTTACACTTATTTCAGTAGTAACACTGGCGATTACTGCACACGCACAATCCACATGGATTATGGATTCTGTCTCTTTAGGAGCAGGCATTAATGATGATGTTTTTTATAGCATGGGCACAGGTACTGTACGCGTAGAAAATAATAAAAACTGGCATCTTGGATTTTCATTAAGCCCAATCGGAGACAGTGCTGCGATATGGGCTAATCACGGTTCAGGAAATGCCTATACCAAAGTGTATAATATCCATAAAGATTCTGCACAATGGAGCACTGTTACACTTGCCGATACAGCCTTGGCTACATTATGTTTTAATAATGATAAAGGTTGGTATCAAGGTGCTTTTAATAATATCCAAAGTATGGATCCATTTAATTTCGGATGGGGACATTATTTAGGTGCGCCAACACATGCAATACAAGGAGATTCTATTTTTATTGTGAAAGCAAATGGTATTTTTTATAAGGTATTTATTGCAAAATTAGATGCAATACCTGCAATTGTTTGGACTTTCACTGTAGGTGATTTTGCAGGGAATGATGTGGTGCATACAATTGCGAAAACACCTAATTATACAAACAATCTTTTTGCTCATTTTAATTTAGCTACAGGCGCAGATACCAATCGGGAACCTAATATCAATACTTGGGATGTTATTTTTAATAGATATACAACCGATGCAGTTGGTAGTGGTCAAGGTCTTAATAATAATGTAGTTGGTGTGCTAGCCAATAAAGGTGTTAAAACAGCGAGAGCACAAGGCGTTCAAGTTGATTCAGCATTTATGAATTACCCATTATATACCGCTGCCTGGAGCCCAATGATTTCGGGTATCGGATACGATTGGAAAACTTTTAATCAATCCACTTTCTCTTACTCAGTTGCTGATTCTAATTCATATTTTATTAGAGGAAAAGATACCAGCGTATTGTGGCAATTACAATTTACAGCGTATGGTGGAAGTGCCAATGGAAATGTTGTTTTTAAAAAGCGTGCTGTTTGGCCAACTGCAGTAAATGATATTCAATCTTCAATCAATAGCTATTCTATTTTCCCAATACCATGTGATCAACAATTGAATATTGTTTTAGATGCCAAAGAAACTGCAAAAGCAAATATCACGCTAATGGATATGTTCGGTAAAACTATTCTACGCGCTGCGATAAACGTCAACAACGGATTAAATGCATATACATTACCAACACAATCTTTACCAAACGGTAATTATATTTTATCCATCAATGGAACTAGCATACGCATCAATCAAAGTATTCAAATTGTAAAATAAATTGACAAAACATTTTCTTTATATTATCCTATTCTTATTAGTGGCTTTGCATACCAAAGCCACTAATTTAGTAATAGAAGTTAAGGAAGATCAAAGCAATATTGTATTGGAAAATGCCATTGTTTCCTATACCCAAAATAAACAACAATATGCATTTCCGGTGCCTTTGAGTGGTAAAGTGGTATTGAAAAATATTGAATATCCAATCAAAATAAAAGTCCAATCATTGAGTTATGAATCTATTACTAAAACTATAAAAGCAAAAGATATCACATCGCTATATGGAGATGATTATTTGTTGGTTCAATTGAAAAAAATTAATGTGCAACTGAATGAATTAGTGGTCACTGCGCAAACCACTCCGCAGCTTGCAAAACAATCTATTTATAAAGTAAATTCTATTAACAGTGCACAAATTGCACAACGCGGTGCGGTAAGTGTGAACGATGTTTTAGGCTATGAAGTCAATCATTTTATTTCCAATGATAATCTATTAGGAAGCTCTGTTAGCATCGGTGGGATTGGTGGTCAGAATGTAAAAGTTTTAGTGAATGGTGTTCCAATTATGGGGCGAGAAAATGGGAATATAGATTTAGGTCAACTTAGTGTAAATAATATTAAACGGATTGAAATGATTCAAGGACCAATGAGTGTAATCTATGGTTCGAATGCACTAGGCGGCGTTATTAATATTATCACAAAAACACCCCAAAAAAAGATGGCTTTTGGCATTCGTAGTTATACAGAAAGTATTGGTAAGTATAATTTCTTTGGTGATATGAGTTTACAAAGAAAGAAACATCAAGTTCAAGTATCTCTATCTCGAAATTTTTTCCAAGGCTGGACGCCAGAGGATTCTGTAGACAGATATCAATTATGGAAACCCAAAACCCAATATGCCAGCGACTTGCAGTATAATTATGAAAACAAAAAAACGAAGGTGAATTATTATAGTTCTTACCTCTATGAAAAAATTACAAACAAAGGTGTACCTATAGTCAATCCTTATGATGGTTATGCATTTGATGAATATTATAAAACGCAACGCATCATCAATTCATTGGGATTGAATTATGTTTTGTCTACCAAAGAACAACTTTCATTTTCAAACAGTTATTCTATTTATAAACGTACAAAAAATAGATTTCGAAAAGATTTGGTTTCGCTTGAACAATTTGAAACCCATGGTATTGGAGATCAAGATACCACTCGATTTGATGATATCGACGCCAGAGGAACATTGTCTAGCAAACGGTTCAAAAACATGGATGTTTTATTGGGTTATGAATATACTTACGAGCTAGGAAAAAGTTATAAACTAGCAGATGATGAACAAAGCATGTCGGACATTGGTGTGTTTGCATCTGCAACATATACCCATAAAAAAATAAGTGTTCAGCCTTCCTGCAGAATGACGTACAGCAATCGATTTAACAAAGCCACTACACCTGCCTTACATTTGAAGTATGACTTAAATCAGAGGACCCAAATTAGAGCTTCTTATGCACGTGGTTTTAGAGCACCAACTTTAAAAGAAATGTATTTGCAATTTGTAGATCAAAACCATACTATCATTGGTAATCCAGAATTGAAACCTGAAATTGGCGATCACCTTGAATTCGGTATAGAGCATCAAGCCAAGCTTGCACATGCAACACTAAGTATTGGTTTAAATGCATATGCTAATGCGATAACAAATTTGATAACCTTGGCTATTTATAACAACCATGGCGTACTTCGTCAATATGCTAATATTCAAGAATACCAAAATGGCATTTTGAATGTACAAGCTAAATACGCATCCAGTAGATTGAAGTTCAATACGGCAATGGGGTGTATCTTAGTCAATAAATCGGAAACCTTGCCGCAACATGTTATTCTAGAGATTTCTCCTAATTTGTCTTATTGGTTTAAAAGTATAAATACCACTTTTAATTTTAATTATAAATTCAATAGCAAACAACCTGTGCTTACAGTAGATCAACAATTTTTGTATACATCTGCATTACATATTGCTAATGCTTCTTTGCAAAAATCGTTTTTCAAAAAATCTTTGGCACTGCAAGTTGGCGTTAAAAATTTATTTAATTTACAAAATACACCACTTTCAGGCGCAGTTGATTTACAAAGTGGTGGTCATACCTCTGCATCAGGTATGCAGTTATTTCCTGAACGCAGCTTGTTTATGGATATTCAATATCATTTTTAAATGATGAAAAATAAAGGCTAAGCTTTTGCATTTTTTCAGTAAGTAAAATCTGTATAAGCCAGTTACAACAAGCCTTTCATGGCAATGCATAGGCTGCTTGAGTACCTTGAGTTTGTAACTTTTCATTTTCTCGATAAAGTTTGTTTGGCACAATGTTTGCTTATACAGCGCAAAACGGTATCTGATGGCAACGAACAATAGTGAAATCCTTTTTAATAAGAGAAATTTAAAGTCCCCAATAGAACAATCGCCAATCACGGCACGAAAGATATTATATATTTTAGGCGAAGGACTTGTAGCACAAAAAAAAGAAGATTCTTTAGAATTAATTAATTTATACGCGAAAAGAGTAAATAAGCCTTCACAAGCCCTATCAAAAAAAATAAGTTTAGATGAATTTAGACCATTTGAATTCTTGGTTAATCGAAATTAATCTATTATGTTTACAAAAAATTAAGCTACTGACGCATCTCTACATTGTTAAATCTTATTGAAATATTTTAACCTTATTTTCAAAAGGATTTATTTTTATTCACTGATAATTTTATCAGACAAACAAAAAGCAATTTGAAAAACAAATTGTGCAAACTATAAAAGAGATAAAGCCTATACGTCAACACTTCTACATTTTATTCATTATTGTTTCACCAAACAAAGTAGAAGTCTATGACACCAAGTACCATTCTTACAAATGCTATACTCCTTGAGTTAGTAAAGAAAAATGACGAAGTTGCAATTGCAACATTATTAGACAGGTATAAAGACAAGTTTTATACCGCCATTTTTTTACTCGTAAAAGACAAATACATTGCCGAAGATTTATTTCAAGAAGTATGTATCAAAATTATTACGTGTATACGAAATGGAAATTATAACGACGATGGTCGCTTTCTTTCTTGGACCATGCGTATCTGCCGCAATCTAGCATTGGATTATTTTAGAGCCAACAAAAGAAAAGTAAAAGTGACTTTATCTGATGGAACAGATATTTTTTCTGTATTCAATTTCGGTAAAGAAGAGTCCTTTGAAAAAACAATGATGCAAGAAGAAACTGCTCATCGTTTGCGTAAAATGTTAGATATGATTCCGTACGATCAACGTGAAGTAATCGTATTGAGAATGTATGGAGATATGTCATTTAAGCAAATTGCCGAAATGACTTCTACTAGTGTAAACACAGCGCTTGGTAGAATGCGATATGGTCTTTTACACCTTCGTAAAATTATGGATGAGAAAGGGATTTTGTTGTAAGGTCAAACGATTGCGTAGATTAATAATGTACTAACTGAAAATCAACCAACCATGGCCAATTTATAGACGCGTTATAAATAATAATTGTTTTCGGTACTATTCAATAATAAACTTTCCAGTCTTGGTTTTGGTGCCATCTGTATTGCTTACAAACACATAGTAAACGCCACTCTTAGGCTTTTGACCTAAATAATTTTTCCCATTCCATGTAGCTTGTCCGCCTTGTGCAATGGTACGATATACCAATTGCCCACTTACATCTGTAATGCGCACATCTGCATTGGCAACCAAGCCTTTAATCGCAATAGTGCCGCTATATTCTTTGCTCACTGGATTTGGAAAAATAAGTAAATCGTCATTGGTTTCACTGCCTTCTGTGGCGAATGCACGATAAGAAATTAAGCCTTCTACGGTTGCAAAAAATACTTCACCTGTAATAGGATGAACCATAATTTTACGAATTTCATTGGATGGTAATGGACTATTATCTATAGTGAATCGTTGTAAAATTTTTTCGGCATCATCGCTAATTAGCCAAACGCCATTGGTAGTTCCTATCCATTTATTATTTGCGCCATCTACCGCAATCGAGGTTACATTTTCTCTTTGAAAAAGGAGTCCAGCATTCAAATCATATTTTACAATTTTCAATTCAGCATCACATCCACTTGTGGTAGTTGCACTTTCTGGACAATTAATGATACCAATACCATCGCTGGTACCAATCCATATTTTTCCATTTTTATCTTTCACGATACAGTTGACGTCATTGGTCGGTAGGTTGCCATAACCCGCACCAGTAGTGTATTTGCGAATTTGATCATCGCTCTTGTTGTCGATGGTATTATTGTCGTTGAGCACATATACACCTACACCTCTCGGTGCAACCATCCATTTTTGATTGGCATCATCAATCGCAATTTGGCTTGCTGTGGCCAAACTAACATTGTAAGGAAACGCAAATTTCTGCCAAGTGTTGTCGGCTTTTTTTACAACCAATTGATAGGGCGAACCATAATTACTCATCCATAAATTATGGTCATTGTCGAATTGCAAGGAAACCAATGGCGTATTAATTCCATTCCCAACTTGTGGTTGCAGATAGGCCGTATTTTTATACACTACCGTACTAAAATCTGGATGAATTTGTACAAGTCCATTGCCAAAGGAAGCGAGGTAAATATCATTATTTCGTGAATCAACTACGATGTCCATGATATCATTCACGGAATCCATAGCAGGTAATTTATTTTGCGAATTATAGGTTTGCCAAGTACCATTGTCTAAAGTATAATAGCCACTTCTATTGCCTAAAGTATTCCAATCGGCTTCACCGCCAGAGGCAACATAGACAACCCCATTATAGTTACTCAAGTTATAAATAGTATTGCTGTAAATGCCATTGGGTACATGATATTCTTTATCCTTGCGATTGTTTAACTTGATTAAGCCTTCCCAAAAATCAGCTTCCCAAATTTCATTTGGTGCAACCTCTACAATATCCAAGGGATTGATTAAGTAAGTAGTGTCTTTAATGGAACCAAGCTCATCTAAAATGATAATCGCTCTTCGGTCATCTCCCGATTCGGCAATATAAAAATCTTGTGCACCTGTTCTTGTTTTTACGATGGTAGAAGTTGTTGTGTAAATGAGTTGATTAGTAGTGCCTTGCAGCGAATATAAACTAGTGCTTGTTGCATAATATAGTTTATTGTTGTGTGCAAAAATAAACTGACAAGGCGTTTGATTTATTTCTGTCCAATTCGCAAAATTCTGTAAGGCAGTATTGTTTTCATCTGCCGAAAAAACACCTGCAGAAGTTGCAGTGTAAAATTTGCCATTTAAACTTGTAAAGTCCTTTATTTCCAATACTTGTGAGGCTTTTTGTAAGGTGTAAGTTTCTTTAATTTCTAATTTATCTGGGTTTAAAACGACTATCCCAAAGTCGGTAGATAAATAGGCAAATTTGTTTTTGAAATAAATGGAATTAATACGTTTGCTACCTGTGATATTTAGATTTTTAATATCTGGAATATTTTGAAAAGTATTGTCTTTATAAATATCAATATTGCTATTGGCATACACAATAATTAAATAGCCCGATTCACTATCATAACGCAATAATTTGATATTGATATCACTCAATCCATTTGCTTTAGAGTAAGTGGTATATTCATGATCTGCTAAAGAATAAGAATATAAATGCGTAGCACCTGCAAAAATTTTGTCACCCATTTTTTCAACGGCAAAAATAGATTTGTAGGTATAATGGCTTTGCCAAGTTCCAATTGGAATTTGTTGTGCCCAAGCAAGAATAGTGCTGCATAAAAGGAGCAAAGACAAAACAAGGCGAAGGAGTCGAATCATATTTCAAAAGTAATGGTTTTATGAACGCCTCAAAACAAAGATTATTATTTTTTTATAGTGTTAGTTTTTTAGATTCATGGTATCTTCGCCCCCTCTATGTGGCATTTTTTAGCACGATTTATTCTACGATTTCGTATTCCAATTCTACTGTTCATTGTCCTGTCTACTATCGGTATGGGCTATTTTGCTTCACAAGTAAAAATGAGTTATGAAATGGCAAGCGCCATTCCTACGGACAATCCAAATTATTTGTCTTATCAGAATTTTAAAAAAATGTTTGGAGAAGATGGGTCTATGTTGGCCGTTGGTTTTGATAAGGAACATTTATTTGAACCGAAATTTATGGGCGCCATGTTAGATTGGCAAAAAAAAATAAAAGCGATTCCAGGTATCGATAATATTTTGAGTATTCCTTCAGCGATTAATATTGTGAAACAAGAAACGGAGACTAGTCAAAAATTAATTGCTAAACCTATATTTAATGGACAGCAAAATTTTGATTCTAGTGTACAGGAGTTTTTGAATTTACCTTTTTATAAAAACCTTTTATATAATCCACAAACTAACTCTTACCTCACCGCAATTTATATTCAAAAAGATGTTTTGAGAACAGAAGGTCGAGTAAAAGTAATTCATTCTATAAAATCTATTTCCGATCAATTTGCGAAGGAACAACAATTAGAGATTCATTATTCAGGACTTCCATTTATCAGAACGCTATATGCAGAAAGTGTGAAAGCAGAAATGAAGTTGATATTATTACTTTCCTTGTTACTTACTTCCATTATTTTATTCCTCTTTTTTCGTTCCTTCAGTACGGTTATTTTTTCTGTCTTGATAGTATTGGTTGGCGTTGTTTGGGCATTGGGCATGTTAACGATTTTTGGATTTAAAATTACTATCTTGTCTGGATTGATAGCACCTCTGGTGGTTGTGATTGGCATTCCAAATTGCATTTATTTTCTGAATAAATACCATACACAATATGCCATTCATCAAGATAAAAGAACAGCATTGATTGCCATGGTAGAACGTATGGGTATCGTTACTTTATTTACAAATCTAACGGCTGCTATAGGTTTCGGCGTTTTCTATTTTACGAAGAGTCAAGTCTTGAAGGAATTTGGACTTGTATCAGGATTGAGTATCATCATTATTTTTTTTATTTCATTATTTGCCATTCCTGCTATATTTAGTTTTTTACAAGAGCCAAAACCAAAGCATACCAAATATTTGGAAAATAAATATTTGTCCATGGTCTTGCTGAAGTTTGATTTATGGGTGTTTAACCATCGTAAGACCGTTTTTGCATTTTGGGCAATCATCCTTTTGGTGTCTATTGCAGGCATGATGCGATTGCATAACAAAGGAAAAATTGTAGATGATTTGCCGAAAAAAAATAGACTCTATACAGACTTGCAATATTTTGAAAATAGGTTCAATGGCGTAATGCCTTTAGAAATATTGATTGATACTAAAAAGAAACAAGGCGCTCTTTCTTTACCAACCATTCAACACATAGATGAATTAAGCAACGCCTTGAGATTGCATCCAGAAATGGCTAAGCCCTTGTCTTTGGTAGAAGCGATTAAGTTTGCACGTCAAGCTTATTACGATGGCGATAGCAGCAGCTATGGTGTGCCAAATAGTTTTGATGTTGCTTTTTTGTTGCCTTATTTAAAAATGAAAGCAGACACCAGTAAATCGGCGATGTCTGGAATTGTAAAATCCTTCACTGATAGTAGTAAACGCTTTGCCAGAATAAGTGTGAACATGGCGGATGTAGGCTCGGATAGACTACCGGATTTATTGAAAGAAATTAATACCAAGGCAGTAGAAATATTTGATACTTCACGGTACACCATTTCCTATACTGGCACCAGTATCATCTTTTTAGAAGGTAGTAAATTCATCATCCATAGTTTGATGGATAGCCTGCTGTTAGCATTGGTCATGATTGTATTGTGCATGTTCTTTTTATTTCGTTCATGGCGTATTGTTCTTATTTCTATCCTCACCAATATGATACCTTTGGTAATTACTGCTGGTGTAATGGGGTGGTGCGGCATTGCCTTGAAACCTTCAACAGTATTGGTTTTTAGTATTGCTTTAGGTATTTCCATTGATGTCACTATTCGATTCTTGGTAAATTACAAACAGGATTTAGTACGATACGATTATGACATCATTGCAACAGTAAAAGCAACGATACAAGAAACAGGTATTAGTATTATTTATACATCCCTTATTCTAGCAGCAGGATTTATTGTATTTTTAGTTTCCGAGTTTGATGGTACAAAAGCATTAGGATATCTTACTGCACTTACTTTATTTATGGCATTGATTACTAACCTTACCATTTTACCAGTATTACTAGTTGCATTTGATAGGCAAAAAAAAAGGTAGTTTGCTAAAAGCTTTTTCTCAAATAATGGAATGAATTGTGGTTCTACTTAATTTTAATCAGAATTTTTTGGGCGGCAGGCACGCTTTGCGTTCCAATCTTTTTGCTGCAAAGCCAGCAAAAAGGATTTCCACTTCAATCGTTGCCGCAATACATCGACAATTGAAATGAATACCGTAGCGTATTTTTTGATAAAAAAATAAATGCTACTTGAATAATTTTCTCAAGACATTTTTTGTTTACCTTGATTTGTATGGTCGGCAAATTTTGGAATAGTGAAAATCAGGGCTACACAAACAAAAACTTTGACCCTATTTTTGCAGCATGCTTCAGATAAAATACAAATCCATATCTACTCCTTTTCATCATCCATTCACAACTGCGCATGGTGTTAAAACGCATCAAGCTGCATTGTTAGTCGCTATCACATACAATGGTATAACTGGTTTTGGAGAAGCCCCTGCTATTTATTATTATCAGGTTACAGTGGATAGTATGATAGAAGAATTATTGTCTAAAATAGAAATCCTACAAAGATATTCTTTCACAGAACCAGATCGTTTTTGGCATTTTTGTCATCATCTTTTTCCGAATAATTATTTTTTAGTTTGCGCCTTAGACATGGCCTATTGGAATATGTACGCAGCCATGAAACGCAAAAAAGTAAATGAAATTTGGCAATTGAATACTGAACATAAAGTAATTACTTCTCCACTAACGGATTATACATTAGGCATAGATTCAACAGAGATGATGATTGCAAAAATGCTGGAAAAACCTTGGCCTATTTATAAAATAAAAATGAGTAAGCGCGAGGATATCGAGATCATACGAGTATTGCGCCAACATACGAATGCCATTTTTCGTGTAGACGCAAATGCAAGCTGGTCGCTAGAGGACGCGATTTATCTCCTTCCATTGCTTAAGGAATGTGGTGTTGAATTGGTTGAGCAACCGCTTGCAAAAGATGCTTGGGAAGAGATGCATACGTTGAGAGCACAATCTGTATTACCTTTATTTGCAGATGAGTCTTGTGTTCTAGAATCCGATGTCAAAAAATGTGTTGGATGTTTTGACGGTTTAAATATCAAGCTCACAAAATGTGGCGGCATTACACCTGCTTTGCGTATGATACATGAGGCACGCAATTTAAATCTACAAGTAATGATGGGCTGCATGAATGAAACAGAAATAGGTAGTGTAGCAATAGCACAATTTTTACCTTGGCTCGATTATGTAGATATGGACGGACCACTATTATTGGATATACCAGCTTTGAAACAATTGAAATATCTAGATGGGGTAGTTGAAGTTGTATAACACTTTATATTTATTCAATGAGCATATGCTATTTTCATCGATTCAAGTTTTGGAACACATTTTTTTGAAAATAATTTGCGGCTCACACACTTTTAGGTGCGGCTCACACATTATTCACAAAAAGTTTGAGTTTGTTTGAGGCGATATGATTTGCCTAAAAACAAAAAAGCCGCTCTAGTTCTATAACTTGAGCGACTTTGATGTCTTTTGACTTTCGTCTCTGTGATCCCGTTGGGA